>JAMOSE010000042.1 GCA_027063215.1 Sulfurimonas sp.
AGATATTAAAGTTATAAAAACTTTAATATCTCTTTTTCAATATCATCTTTATCAATAACAGTTTTTTGAGCTATCTTTTTTGTAAAAAGCTCTTGAATCATCACCGGAATCTTAAGTTTTGCTACTTTAGATATCGACTCTAATGCTTCAATGTCTTTTGTATCAACTTCCCCTGTTAATGCATTCGCAATTACTGGTGAAAATTTTGTCCACTCTGCAGTTGAGTAGATAATTGATTTAATTGCAGGATTTGATCGTGTTTCGTACGATTTCATACATGTAGCTGTATGTGGATCCATCAAATAACCATCTTTTTCAAATGTTGCTTTAATATATTTCTTTCCCTCTTCTCCACTACACCAATCAGCATCAAAACTCTCTTGAAGCTTTGCAAGCTCATCAGAAGTAAGCTCATATACATTTTTCTCTTCTAAATCAAACATTAACTCTTTTGTTCTTTGATGACCAAAAAGATCAAATAAGACACGCTCAACATTTGAAGATTTTAAAATATCCATTGCCGGAGATGTAGTACTTACAACTTCACTCTCACGAAGATCATATTTTCCATCACGAATAAGACGTGTAAGTACATTATTTTCATTTGATGAAATAATAATTTTTTCTACAGGCAGACCCATCTTCCATGCATAATATCCACCAAGAGCATTTCCAAAATTTCCACTTGGAACATTGAGATAAACTTTTTCACCCATGCTAATAGCATTTTGGCGTACCAACTCTAAATAAGAGTGAATATGATAAATAATCTGAAAAATAATACGCCCAAAATTTACCGAGTTGGCTGCTGAGAGTTTTGTGTCTTTTTTTTGTAAAGCCTCTTTAAAGTTATCACTTGCAAGTAAACGTTTTAATGCACTTTGTGCATCATCAAAAACACCATGAATACCAATAACCTTTAAATTATCAGCATCTTCTGTAACCATTTGTAAACGCTGTACATCACTTGTACCACCATCTGGATACATACATGCCACTTTTACATTAGCTCTGTTTTTAAATGTCTCTAATGCTGCTGGACCTGTATCTCCACTTGTAGCAGCTAAAATCAAATAGTTTTGATTCAATCTCTGTGCAATAGATGAAAGAACAACACCAAAAGGTTGCAGTGCCATATCTTTAAAAGCACGTGTTGGACCATGATAGAGTTCACTTACAAAAAGATTCTCTTTTACCTTTACAACAGGGACAGGATTCGATGCATCATCAAAATTATCATAGAGATCAAGAGCCTCGTCAATCACTTCTGAATCAATATCTATTTCAAAAGCATCCAACATATCTTTTGCAAGAACTTTGTAAGAAGAGTTGCTATGCTTTTGTAAAAATGCTTCTCCCAATTCTGGAAGTTTTTCAGGTACATAAAGTCCACCAAAAGAGGCTATCGGGCTTAAAATTGCCTCTGAAAATGTTACAGTTTCCGGTTTTGTAGCGTCATTACCACGTGTTTGAATAAATTTCATTGTTATCTCTACTCTTAAATTTTTTATGCAATTATAGCTAAAACTATCTAAGTAAGAGCTAATATTGCCATCTGACAGCAAACTAATTACTTAAATAATCTTATAGGATTTATATGTGCACTCTTTTGTGTTACTTCAAAAACAAGTTCATTTTTAACACGACCAATTACCGCACCACGCCGTACCTTTTTCCCTTTTTTAATACCAGGAGCAATTTGAGAAAGATTTGCATAGATTGTATGTAAGCCATGTTTATGTTCCACAATAACTATATTGTTAAGCACTGCAGTTTTATCTGCATAAATCACTTTACCGTTAAATACAGTTTTTACTTTTGCATCTGCCTGTTTCGGTTTTAAAGAGATTGATTCGTTAAATATTTTTATACCGTAGATCGGATCTGTATATGTTCCATACTTTTTTGTTATTGTATAGCGATGAAGAGGAGCAATGGTTTTAGGGCCTCTATAACGAATAGTTTTGACACTTTGATAAGAGCTTCCATGTTGTTTCACTTTTGGCAGCTTTTCATTCAAGACTATTTTTTGACGTTTAAATGCTTCTTTTTGTGCTTTTTCTTCTTTTGCTTTTTTTATTTCATCAATTTTAATCAAATTCAATTGAGAAAGAGTTCTTTTTAATGCACTTTGTCTTTGAAGCAATTTTTTAAGTTCTTTTCTATAGGATGCTTTTGCTAATTGAAGTTTTTTAAGAGCCTTCTTGTTTTCCATCTGCTTTTTCAACAACTCTTTTCTTTTAGCATCTATGGATGCTATAGATTTTTCTAAAAAATAAGTTTTTTTATTAAGAGCATCTATATTTTTAACATTGTTAAAAAAAACATTACTGAGTTTTTTTGCTTTTGTTTTAGATTTTTTCAACATTGACTTGAGTACTTCTAATTCAATAAGCGCATCTTCATTAACAGGATAGTCTTCATTCAAAACTACAGAAAGAGAAACACTTTTTGCAATAACAAAAACCAACTCTTCTTCTAGTTTATTTTGTTTTTGTTTTAAGGCTAACTGTTTCTTTTTTAAAATTTCCAACTCTTTTGTGTTTTCTTTATAAACACTCTCTTTGCTTATTAATTCAGCTTTTAATTTTTTCAAATAAGCATCTTGTTTGACTAATTCTTTTTTTTGATTCAATATTGCTTTAGCAGTTTTTGCCATTTTTTTATTTAAATTAGAGTAATTTTCACTATAAGAGTGTAATTTTAAACTTGTCTGTTTAATCTTTTTATCAATATCTACCTTTGCATTTAAAGAGATGGAACAAACAACTAAAAGGAAAAATAAATAACGCATCATACCTCTTCTTTATGTCCAAGAACTATAAATATCGCAAGTAATATAGAAACACTTAGTGAAACACCTAACATAATAAGAAAATCATACATAGTATCAAATACAACTATATCAATTCCTATATGTGAAAACTGTTCTCTTACCCATGGCATTGATGAAATATAAGTAAAAAGTCCAAAAGCCAATCCTGATGCGATTAAAGCATCAACAATTGCTAATCGAAAAAGTACAGCTGAACGGAGCCATACAGGAGCACCAAAAAGTCCCATAATACTCATACGTTCATTATGTTTAAATTGCCAGATACGAAGTTCTTTAAATATCAATAAAATTGTAACAATAATAACAGTTGCAGCAAAAAGTGTTACTACCGTTTTAAAAAGTACAAGAAGCTTATATGTTGTATCATGCGTCTTACTAAATGTTTCAACTTTCTGAATTGCTGATCGCTTTAATAAAGACTCAGTTAACTTTTTTAGTTCTACAGGGGAAGGATAATATTTTAATTTCAACTTGTAAAACTTCGGTAAAGTCACCTTTAAGAGTTCAATATTTTTCTTACTTATACCACTATTAAGCTTTTTTATCACACTATCAGGAGATAATTCACTAATATTATCAATAATTGAAAAACTTTTTTGTAATTTTTTTATATCTACTTTTTTCTGCGCAACGACAACTAATGAATAATGTTGTGCTAAATTCTCTTTATAGGCATCAATCGCTCTATCAACAATTGTAAATACCTGTAAAGAAAAAAGTATACTCAATAATGCAATCACTAAAGAAAGATGGTTTTTAAAGGACTTCACGTATATCTCCAGACTCAATATGATAGTGTTTATAACGTACTGTCATATTTTCAGGGATGTGGTGCGTTACAACAATTACAGTAGTTTTCAACTGTTCATTTGCACCTTCAAGAAGATTCCAAATAAGCTGAGATGAATAATCATCTAGGTTACCTGTCGGTTCATCGGCTAAAATTAAAATTGGATTATGTGCCAATGCTCTTGCCATTGCAACACGCTGCTGTTCTCCACCACTTAACTCTTGTGGATATTTTCCTATTTGATGCTGTAACTTAACATGCTTTAAAAGAGAATCAACCTGATTTTGTGTCACTGCTTTTTCATATCCGTTAATAATCAACGGTAACATAATGTTTTTTTCAATAGTCCACTCTTTTACAAGTTTATAATCTTGAAAAACAATTCCTAAATGCTTCCTTAAAAAACTAAGTTTTGAACTAGAGACACCTCGTAATTCAACACCCCCGACAACAAGACTGCCTTCAATAGGTTTGAGTGCTCCATAAAGAGATTTTAAAAGTGTTGATTTTCCACTTCCACTTGCACCTGTAATAAAGACAAAACTTCCAGAGTCTATAGAAAAATTAGCTTTATTGATAATGGTTTCATTATCAGAATAAGCCAAAGATAAATTGTCAGCTATAATCACCTTATCCATTTATAACCTTTAACAACTCTTTATGTGCTGATAAATTAATTGGGGAACGAAGAGGTGACTCAGGATAATATGATGCTTCTTTCTTTTGAACTAGTACATAAAGATGCTCAGGTCTGTCAAAACTTCCCATCGAAATTCGTAACATTACCCCATCTTCTATCTTGTAAACTCTCTCAAAATGAATAAAACCACCGTCAAAACGAATTGTTTTATTATGCAGTGCAATAAGTGCATCATTTGAAAGTTCTATTTTTTTATCAAAAGAAAAATCACCTTCTATCTTTAATTCAAGAGAAGACTCATCATTTGTCATGATCACATCATAGATATTTTTTTCCATCCGCTTCCATCTGTCTTCATATTTTGAACGGACGGCTATATCTTTATTTTTATTTATCTGCAAAGAAATTTTAGCAAAAGCAATGAACGTTTCATAAGAATAAGCATAATAGTTTTCACTGTCAGTTCGAAGTTCTAATGTCCCACCGACTTTTAAAACACGACGTGCTTCTTTGATAAAGTTTGTAGATATAACGCGACGGTGTGGTTTTTTATCCCACGGAACTGGAAAGTGTACATAGATTGCACCAACACGGTTAGATGGAACAAGCTCCATAAAAAGACGAGCATCATAATCTAAAAGCATTACATTATCAAGTTTTTGAATCACAAGTTGTTTAAGGACTTGTTCTATTGATGGACGATGTATTTCTATACCTATAAAAAGTACTTCAGGATTGTTAGCAGCCTGATGCAGCAAATGACGACCTGATCCAAAACCAACTTCTATTCTAATCTCTTTACCCTGAGGAAAATCTTTAGCAAAATATTCTATCTTTTTTAAAGCATTTGCCTCTTGTAAATGAATATTTTTCTTTCCCTCTGGTACATTTGAAGCAAGCACTTCCAAATTAGCTGCTTTGGAATATGCAAGGAGTGCTTTATGTACATTATAAATCGAAGCCGGGCGTGTCAATTTATCTGTTTTGAGCAGATTTCTTCCCTCTTCCTCTTTAACAAGTAAAAAGAAATCTTCTCCATCATAACTTGTAGATATTAATTTTTCATCACGATTATTGACATTATTTGCAATAAAATTAAAATAAACTCCATCTTGTAATAATGGAAAATCTAACTCTTTAAACTCTTTTATATGAAGATGCGGCATTTTTTACAATCCATTTAAATCTAATTCTTCTACTGGTGTAACTTTTGTCACACTACTACTTTGAGTATCTGTTGGCGTTACACGTTCTTCTTTTACTCTATTTGTAACTTTTTTAGCTTTTATGATTTCACGAGATTCTGGTGTCTTAATCTCAACATCTATACTCGGCTTGGAGACAATTGAATCTTTATCAACACTATAAATATTGTATTTATAAAGAGTATCAGGCTCTATATCTTTATCGATAAAAAGAGTTTTTTTAATACCTTTAAACTCCTTTTTAACCTCATCAAACCAACCTTTTTTTGCTCTTCTTATAACAATATATGATGTAGTACGGGGATCACTCTTTGCCCATTTCAACTCTATTTTATTTCCTACAAGTTTTGCTTCAACAATTGCAGGAGCACTTGGTTTTTCAAGAGACATTCCCATTGCCGTTATTGTATCATGAGGACTTTCTAGCCCATCTTTATCTACAACAGCAACACGATAAAAATAGCGTTTTCCATCTTCCTCTATTTTATCAGTAAAATGATTATTATAAAGCTTTGCAATTAATTCATAAGAACCATCAATATCATCCGATCTATAGAGATAATAACGCTCAAAATCTTTTTCTTTGGAAGCCTGCCATGTTATTTTAATCGCTTTTGGAAGATTTTTTGTAGCATGGATTTCCATAATACTCTTTGGAAGTTGTTTTGTTACAGATTTTACAATTGCTGATGGTGTAGAGATAATATCATCATATGTTTTTACTCTTATTCTATAAAAATAAACACGATTATCTTTTAAGCCCTCATCAATATATTCAGCATTTAGTCTTCCACTGAGTTCTTCTATTTCACTCCATTTATCATCTTCAAAAGTTTTTCTTTCAATAATGTAAGTATCTACTCTTTCACTTATATGAGGTCTCCATATAATCTTAGCAATTCTTGGAAGTCCTCCTATAGAGTGGATCCAAGAAACTGACTCCAGTATCGGTAAAGTTTTCACTTCAAAAACCTTAGAGTTTATACCCTGTGTATTTTCTGAAAAAGTTCTAAATGCATAGCTATATTGTTTCGCTGGTTCAACATTTCTATCAACATAGTGTGTAGAATAACGAGTATTTATAGTGTCATAATATTTTAATTCTTTTTCATTAGAAGCTTTTTTATAGACATATATACCACTTACTCTTGGATCAGAAATACTTTTCCATTCAAAAGCAACTGTTTTCATATCTGTAATAATACCATTTTTAGTCAAAGAGACAACAGGTAGTGTTTTATCTACTTTTGTCTCCTCTTTTGGTTTTGGTGATATCCCATTACAAGCACTCAGTACTAGCAGTAAAGCTGTTAATAATGTAGTTAACATCGATAACTTCATCTAAAATCTCCTTATCAAATTTTTTTTCTATACTCTCTTGCATTACAGTATCAAAATGAGCTGTAAAATAAAGTCTCTCTTTTGTTTTTGGATGGATAAAATATATTAAGTAAGCATGCAGCAAAATCCGTTCCGTCTTCTCCTGTTTAGGAGCTAGTCCATAAATATGATCACCAAGAATATGACGATTTAAACTTTCAAGATGCACACGGATCTGATGTGTTCTTCCTGTAAAAAGTTTACATGCTATAAGCTGCACTTTTTCATCCTCACTCAGAACCAAATGTTTAAACATTGTTTTTGCATATTTGCCATGATCTAATCCACATGCCATCTTTAAACGATTATGAGAACTTCGTCCTATATTGGATTCCACTATTGTAACATCATCTTTTAAAGGAGGAGTAACAACAGCCATATAATAACGACCCATGCTCTTATCTTGCAGTTGTTTAGATAAAAACTCATGTGCTTCATTATTTTTTGCAATAATCATCGCTCCACTTGTTCCTTTATCTAGCCTATGAACTATTCCATGGCGCTCTTCCCCACTAATAGTTGAAAGTCTTATTTTTTTATGCTTTAACCAATCAACCAAAGTAGGTTCTTTAACACTAGGTGCAGGATGTACTGTTACACCACTTGGCTTATTAATGACTAAAACATCTTCATCTTCGTAAAGAATTTCAACATCAAAATCAACTTTTTGTGGCTCTGTCTCTATAACCTGAGGAAAAACAACACATATTTTTTGTCCTGATTTTAATTTTACACCCGGTCGAGAAACTATTTTATTTTCAACATAAACATGACCATGCTTAATAAGTGTTGCAATCTGTGATCGTGTTTGACCTATTTGTGTAGTTAAAAAAGTATCTAACCGCTCTGAATTTTCACAAAGATAGTTTTTTCTATTTATCATTCTGTTGACCCTTTATGATACAATCATATAATTTTATTTTGGAGTTACAAACTTGTGGAGATTTGATAAGAGTATTTTATCACAATTTGATTTTCTTTCTATTATTCTTATTATTCCGCTTGTTATTATGTCGAATTGGCTTATTGGAGAAGCTGTTCCAGCACTGGCCCAAAAGCAATTGGCTTATATTGCTATAGCATTTTTAACATTTATTCTAGTTTTTTTTCTGCCGATCAGGCGTATGAGCTGGCTTATACCCTTTATATACTGGGGAAATATTTTACTCCTTTTAGCAGTTGAATTTTTCGGTCATTCCCGTTTAGGTGCGCAAAGATGGATAGATATTCCTTTTATCAATGCAACTATACAACCTTCTGAATTCGTAAAACCTGCACTCATTTTAATGCTTGCATATCTAATTCATAAAAATCCACCGCCAAGAGATGGATACAGACTCAAAGATTTTATAAAAATGAGTTTTTATATATTACTCCCTTTTATTCTTATAGCAAAAGAACCAGATCTTGGAACAGCTCTTGTCCTTTTACTTATTGGATATGGTGTTTTGTTTTTTGTTGGTATTTACTGGAAAATCCTTGCAACAATATTAGCTGCAATTCTTTTAATCTCTCCCTTAGTCTATAAGTACGGACTGCATGACTACCAAAAAACCCGTATACAAGATTTTTTAAGCGAAAAGCCCTCATATCATGTCAAACAATCTATCATTGCCATTGGTTCAGGTGGGTGGACCGGTAAAAAAAAAGAAAATGCAACACAAACACAAATGAAGTTTCTTCCAATTGCAACAAGTGATTTTATTTTTGCTTTTGTTGTTGAGAGGACAGGATTTTTAGGAGCGCTTGGTCTTATATTGATATATGTAATGCTTATTTTACATCTACTGAGTCTTGCCGTGTTTAATAAAGACTATTATATTAAAGTAGTTACTGTAGCTCTCTCTTTTATGATCTTTATCTATATGGGAGTAAATATCTCTATGACCATAGGTTATGCACCCGTTGTTGGCGTTCCTTTACCAATGTTTTCCTATGGAGGCAGTAGTTTTTTGAACTTTATGATACTTTTTGCTATTATGCAAAACTTAATTACTTTTCGATATAAAGACTTATATGACAGAAGTGGTACGAAAAGCTTTTTATAACTTTAATAACGAGGATGATATATGGATGATAAAATAAAAAATAGACTGCAAATTGAGATCAATAAAGCCTATTACTCTTACAAAAGGTACAAAGCAGATGCAACTTTTGCTATTTTATACCATGAAAAAGAGTTGTGCATAAATAAACTTGGTAATCTGGTTCGTATTTCTGATCTTCTGCTAAAAATTGATAATCATCACTATTTTATAAACTTTGTCCATACAAATCACAACAATGCATTTAAAGCAGCCCAAAATCTTCTTCTTGCACTTGATAATTATTTTAATGATAGTAATACTGCTATTGCCATTGACACTTTTGATACGGCACAAACACCAAATCTGGTTATTACCAGACTTACACAAATTCTCAATGAAATAAAAAAAAATCCGTATACTCGTATTGATGATGAAAATATATTAAATGATATAATTTAAAAGAATGATGAGAATGGTGCCGACACGAGGATTTGAACCCCGGGCCTGCTGATTACAAATCAGCTGCTCTAGCCAACTGAGCTATGTCGGCAATAGTAATAAAGTTTAATTTATTATATATAAAATTACATATCATACATATCAAGTTTAAAATCAAAGTATGTAAAATAAATTTTAGATATAAATAAATAAAAGATGGCGCGGTGGACGAGACTCGAACTCGCGACCCCCTGCGTGACAGGCAGGTATTCTAACCAACTGAACTACCACCGCAACCGAAATTATGCTTTTTGCTTTACTCGGCGTTAGAACCTTTCGCTTAATCGTTACATAGTTTAACTATGCTCCTCATTCACTCAAGAACCTGCCTTGATTAAAACAAAAATCAAGAATTTGTCAATAAAAAGTTTTTTTGAATTAGTTGTGCTTAAGTTTTTAGTGAAGCGTACTAAAGTACGTGAACTAAAAATTTTAGTGCAAATAATCAAAAATGGTGGGCACTACTGGACTCGAACCAGTGACATCTACCTTGTAAGGGTAGCGCTCTACCAACTGAGCTAAGCGCCCATTTAAATGGGAAAAAACAACACCAAAAATGGCGACCCCTAAAGGATTTGAACCTCTGTTACTACCATGAAGTGATAGTGTCCTTGGCCACTAGACGAAAGGGTCACTTTCTTCAATAACAAGGTTATTAAAACAAATGGTGGGCACTACTGGACTCGAACCAGTGACATCTACCTTGTAAGGGTAGCGCTCTACCAACTGAGCTAAGCGCCC
>JAMOSE010000043.1 GCA_027063215.1 Sulfurimonas sp.
CCTTGCACAGGTGTAACAGCCGGAGTCATTTGATTGACTAGAATTGCACCACCTACTGAACTAATAGCCATATGTTTATCCTTGCTTATAGAATGCAAACATATCGACAAAAATTCTTTTTATTGAAATATATTTGACTAAAAAAACTCTAAGTCATCATCCTCATCATCATCCAGTTCCATATCAGTAAATATAGACTCTATCTCCAAGACATTATTGGAAAAGGAAGCATCAAGATAGTGAACATTAGCAGCATTTTGTTCTAAAAATATAGAGTCGATCCATTTTTTCAAATCATCTTCAAGCCCAAGCAGCATTTGAGCAAGCAACTCTCCTCTCTCATGTGTTGAGATATCATCATATGTTAGAGAATTTAAAAATGTTATAAGATTAGCTATTGATCGTGAGATAATTGGGAAAAAGCCTATGGTATCAACTATTTCTACAAAAATAGAAAGTTTTTCTATAACTTCATTCAGATAGTGCATTCTTGACTCATCTTTTGTATCTTTGAAATTATCTATAGTAATTACAAGATTTTCCAATATCTCTTCAAAATCTTCTATTTTGTCAAATATTGTATCATCCAAATCTTCTACAAGTTCAGCAGCAGATACTAATTTTTCAGAGGATGTAAACCTGATATCTTTTTTAGTTTCAGAGGAGATGCTCATTTTTTCTATCGTCTTTACACTATCATCATAAATCACTTCATTTTTATTTATAAGTGTTTTTATGATTGATATAGTTTCTTGAATCTCTTTGTTCTCTTGAAGTGGTTTTAGTTTCTTGATTAAGAGTTCAAAATAGCTTTGATACTCTAATGCCTGATTTGCTTCATCTTCTAAGTTTTTCACATATTCGCTTAACTCTTTTCTCTCGGCAATTTTTTTAAGCACTCGATAAAGCATAATAAAAAGTTTTTTAGTATCAACAGGCTTTGGCAACAATCCATCTATATAGTAAAATGCCAAACTTTGATTTACAGATAAATCAGTTACAGCAGTTATAACTAGAATACTTTGTTCCATATCGGTCTCTCTAATAGTCTCAACCAGTTCTAAACCACTAAGTACTGGCATATGTACATCTGTTACTATCAGATCGTAATAATTTTTATCTTTTTGATACATTTCAAGTGCTTTTTGCCCATCATATGCAACATCACATATACCAAAAAACTTTCCAAATGCTATTTTGTAAAATTCTATATTTGTTTTCTCATCATCAACAAGCAGTAGTTTCATATCTCTCGCATACGATTTAACAAGGGGTGTCAATTTTATTATAATCTCATCTGTAAACATATTTATCCAAAAAATTTTTTAAAATTATATCTAATTTGAAATTATAATAGCATATTAATAATATTTTTTTGGTATTATTGTTAAAAAACTATTAGGTTTTAAAAATGAATAATAAAATAGATTTGCAGACGATAGCAGATGAGTTAGATTTTGATCTAGAAGATGTACAAATGCTAGTAGAAGTTTTTTTAAGTGAAGCAAAAAAAAATTTAGATAACTTAAAAAAAGCAGTAGATACCAATAATCTTGAAGATATTTTTAGATATGCTCATTCCATAAAGGGAAGTGCTTCAAACTTAACACTTCAAGAAATATCAAATACAGCAAAGGAGATGGAAGACAATGCAAGAAAAAACACTCTATTTGATTACAAAACTACATTTGAAACACTTAAGCAGTTTATTGACAATATAAAGATATAAAAAAATGGAAAATTTGTATAATCTTAAATGTGAAAACAAGATATACAATATATTAGTTGTTGAAGATAGTAAAGTTTTTAGCAATGCTATTTCAAGATCATTAAAAAAAGATTCACATACTGTGACATGTGCTTTTACACTACAAGAAGCAGATGATTTTATACAAACTCAAGAGTTTGATTATATTTTACTTGATATTATTTTGCCTGATGGTGATGCTGATGTGCTGATTGACGAGTTACCAAAAAATATAAAATCAAAAGTTATTGCCTTGAGTGGGGATGATGATACGCAAAGAAGAGATTATCTTTTTAAAGCTGGTATTTTAGACTATTTTTCCAAAGCAAATCCCTTTCCTCTTGTTATGAGTGATATAAAAAAATTATTTTGCACCTTAGAGACAAATCCCTTTGTAAATATTTTAATAGTAGATGACTCCTCTTTTATGCGAAGGACATTAAGTAACATACTAAAAATAAAACGATTTAATGTAATAGAAGCTGCAAGTGCTAAAGAGGCGCTAAATATCTTAAAAGACAATGAGATACATTTGATTTTACTCGATTATGAGATGCCGGATATGAATGGTGCTCAAATGCTTGAGAAGATAAAAAAAGAGGAGATGTTTTTAAAAATTCCTGTTATTATGGTATCTTCGAACAACTCAAAAGATTTGGTTGCCAGAATTTTAAAACATGGAGCAAATGATTTTATAGCAAAACCATTTTCCAATGAAGAGCTACTTTTAAAGTGTGATATACATGTAGGACATTATCTAGATGTTAAAATTGGCGAACATAGAGAAGAAGAACTTAAAAATGCCATAGAAAAAGTAAAACAGCTAGAAAAAAACAAATCTATATTTTTAGCCAATATGTCCCATGAGATAAGAACTCCGCTTAATGCAATACTGGGATTTATAGATTTATTAAAAGACGAGTGTAAAAGTACAAAAGCGGCAGAGTATATAAATATTGTAGACTCCTCAA
>JAMOSE010000044.1 GCA_027063215.1 Sulfurimonas sp.
GGCATACAGCTTGGTTTTTCAAAAAGCAACATCCCCCACGCAGCACCAATAAGTGAGAGTGGCAGTACCAAAATCATAATAAATGCCATACGAACCGACTTGTAAATAGCAATAAGTGTCATTATAAGAATAATAACACCAAGTCCTATCGCTTTTAACATCCTTTTAAAGCTGTCATGAATCTGTGCAATATCTCCAGATTGCGTTACCACAACACCATCAAGTTTTACATCTTTAAGAGCCGCCTCAGTATCATCTGTTAAGTGCGTTACCGGTCGTCTTGAGCGATACCCATTAACATCAACACTGTAAAGCAGTTTATCTCTTTCAATTTTTGCAAAAGTCAAATGGCGTTTGAGTGTTGCAATCTCACTCAGTGGTATCTCACCGTACGGTGTTTTTATAGGTAAGAGTCTAAGTGTTTCAATATTTTTAGAAAATTTACCTTTTAAGTAAAGTCTAACATACTGTGTATTCATAGATGCAAGGTTTGCATTAAGCCCTATTACTTGCCCTTTTATAGGAATTTGCATCGCTATTTGATACGGTGTTACGCCATAACTGAGTGCTTTGTTTTCATCAATGTTTAACGCAACTTCCATAAAGTCTTTATCCCAACTTCTTGAAACGGAAGTCAGTCCATGAACATTTTTCATAGCCTCTGCCACTTTTTTGGCATTATCAGTCAAATTATCAGGCACAGGAGAGCTTAAGCGAACATCAACAGTTGCTTTAATGCTTGAGAGCGCAGTCGCACCAAAGTCAAAAACATCATTACGCTTTACCCCTTCAAGATGAGCAATTTTATCTCTTATGAGATTTTCAAGCTCCCAGACACTCTGTTTTCTTTTAAATCTATTTACAGCATTTATAGTGATGGTTGCTTCAGATGGCAAGTTTCCACTTCCAAGACTTAGCACACCCATCTCACCACCAAAGGCAACCGAACTCATTTTAAACCAAGATTGGGTTTTGAGCCAAGCAAGGAGAGGTTGCAGTTTTTTCTCTGCACTCTCAACTGTTTCATTAGAACTAAATGCAACTTGCGCTTTAATAATTCCTGTATCCATAGGAGGCATCGCATCTTTACCAATCGTTGGCATAATGTTTTTTAGACTCAGCATCAACACAACAATAACACCAAGTGTCAGCAATATTCTGCGTAAAAAGTAAAACTTACCGTTTGAAAATTTGATAATGCCCACATAAGGTGAGACTAAACGACCGATTGTGTTTTGGTAAAACCACTCAAAATATCCCTCTATTTTTGTTTTGCCTACACCATTTTTATAGAGCCATTTTGAAAGCGATGGTATAAAAGTGATAGATAAAAACCAACTCACAATCAAAGCGATAATCAAAGTCTCAATAAGAGGCTTAAAGATTTTTTCTGGAAATCCACCGACAAACATCAATGGAAATAAAATAGCAATCGTTGCAATAGTACCCGCAAATACAGGGTTAAGTACCTCTTTTGTACCGTGTGTAATTGCATCTTCAAGCTTTTCATGCCCCTCTTTGAGGTGTCGTTCAATATTTTCAAGCACAACAACAGCATCATCAGTGAGCATTCCAAGTGCTAAGATAATCGCTGTATAGATAACAATGTTAAGCTCTCCACCTGTAAGCCAGATAATAGCCATCGTTGAGAAAAACACCATAGGAATAGAAAGCCCAGCGGCGATAATCGCACGGAAATTTCCTAAAAATATCATAATTACTAACAGTGTATAGATGATCGCATCACGCAGAGCTTCAAGCATATTGTCATTTGCCTGCTCGATTAAGTCTCTTTGTGTGTCAGATATTTCAAAGTTTATGTTTGGATATTCTTGCTGTAGTTTTGCCATCTCAGCTCGTGCTGCTTTACTGACATCTAAAACACTTCCACCAGGAGCGCGTTGAATGGCAAGAGCTATAGCATTTTTACCGTTTCCTATATAGCCACTTGTTCTTTTTTTGTAAGACCATTTCACATCTGCAATGTCACTGAGTCTTACATTTGGCATGATTTGTAATTGTTTTAATTTTTGGATATTATCTTTTTCACCATAAAAAGTAACGGTATAAAAATCATTCTCACCTTTAATAAAACCGATAGGCATATCACGGTTGAGCGTAGCTATTGCTTTTGCAATTGTCTCAAAGTTCACACCATATCGTTTTGCCTTAAAAGGATCAACTTCAATGTTTATAGCACTCTCATACCCACCAAAAACCTCAACATTTCCTATGGTTTCATTTGACAAGAGTGCAGGTTTTATAAAACTGTCTGCAATTTTGCGAATATCAGCAAGATTAATAGAGTCGTTTTTTGGACTAAGGGCTAACACATCGACAGGGAGCGTAAAGTCTCCTGCAGTGTAAATCGCAGGATTAGTTCCTTGTGGAAGTTTTGCTTTTGCGATAGAGAGTGCATTAGCAACATCAACGGCAGCTGCATTTAAGCCTTTTTTGTAGCCAAAATCAGCTTTTACAATGGAAAAACCGGCAACATTGACACTACTTACATCAGTTACAAGTCCAAGACGAGAAATCTCCTGCTCTATTGGCTTTGAAACTGTTGATGCCGCAACCTGCGCAGTAGCTCCAGGAACTTGGGTTATAACAATAACCTGTGGTGGATTTGCATCTGGAAAGAGATTTTTTGGCAGCGTTACAAGGGCAATAATACCCATAACAAAAAACGCTACTATAACTGAATAGAGCAGATA
>JAMOSE010000045.1 GCA_027063215.1 Sulfurimonas sp.
CCAAGTTACCATAGGTTTGATTGCCAACATCCCACAAGGCTATAAAAAGCAAGATGGAGGCAACAGCACCCCATCCACTCCATAGATATGCGGGAAAATCTTTGAGTATTTTTAGAAAGAATTTCAATCCTAATCCTTGTTATGATAATTAATATCAAAGTATAGTATTTCAAAACTTAAAATTTCTTAATAATGATAATGAATTTCATTTTAAGTAGAAATTTATATTTTAAAAGATAAACTATCGAAAATCTATTGATAATCAATATCATAACAAGGGATAAATATGAAAAGAATTATATTCGCAAGTTTAATAGGCGGAGTTTTACTTCAAGCACAAGTGCTTCCAGGGATAAACTCAAAAGGTGGAGCAATGACTTTGCCTGAAGGAAAACTCAAAATGGGTATTAAACATATCTATATGAAACGTGATACTATGTTTGATGGAAGTAAAGAGGTTACAAATCAACAAAACCTTGACGCAACAGCAAATATAACTCTTTTAGTGCTTAAATATGGTGTTAGTAAAAACTTTGACATTAGAGTTGCACTTCCATATAAACATATAGATGCAACAGCAAAGCTCGGTACTAATGATGTTGCCATTGATAACAAAGGCATAGGTGATATGGTTGTAATGGGAAGATATGTTGTTCTTCCAATGGCTGAGTATGGCTATCAACTCTCAGTAGGTGCAGGAGTAAAACTTCCAACAGGTTCAACTGATGATGGATTTCAAAAAGCACCACCATTTGCACAAAATACAAACACGCCACTTCCTACACAGATGGGAACAGGTGAGTATGAATACAAAGCAGAACTTGGTATCTCAAAACTTATAAATGAAGATATGAGAGTAGATTTTCATACTATGTACACTTACAGACCAAAAGCCAAACATAACTATGACTTTGGAGATGAGCTTAGTTATGATTTGTCTTTTACAGCCGCAGTTACAGATAAAATTAATTTAGGCTTAGAATATAACGGTAAATACAATACAGACACAGATATGGGAGATGATACAAATGCGATGCTTCGTTCAAAACTACCATTTAAAGCATTTAGTGGAACAGTCGGCTATATCACTCCTGAGATTGAATTTGTACCCTTTGGTAAACCTAAAATTCATGTAGGAATGGGTGTCTCGTTCTTAGCACATTATAATGTCGCAGAGTACCAGCCACTTGAAAAAACAAGATATACATTTAGACTTGGGTATCTATTTTAAAGGAGAAGAACAAATGATTAAAAAAATATTACTTATGGCAGTACTTGCACTGTCAATACAAGCAAATGAGATAAAAAAAGTTGATACTTTAGTTTTAAGTGGACCTATGGCATCAGTAAGCCATCCACTTTTAAGAATGATTGAATCTGGTGCATTGAATGATGTAGCAAAAAATGTTAAGTTTGTTATGTGGAAATCACCTGATGAGTTGCGGGCACTAACACTTCGTGGCAATGCTGACTTTATAGCAGTGCCTACCAATGTTGGGGCAAATCTTTATAACAAAGGTGTCGATATAAAACTACTGAATGTCTCTGTATGGGGAATTTTAGGAATGATCACAAGAGATAAAACGAAAAAAACGCTTGCTGACTTTAAAGGGTGTGAGATAGCAATGCCCTTTCGTGCCGATATGCCGGATATTGTCTTTGAAGAGATAGTAAAAAAACAAGGTTTGGATCCTAAAAAAGATTTCAAGCTTCGCTATGTTGGATCACCTATAGATGCTATGCAAATGTTAGTTATGAGAAGAGTTGATCATGCTCTTTTGGCTGAACCTGCCATCTCAATGGCTCTTAGAAAAACAAACTCTTTTCCACTCAAACTTATAGCACCTGATTTATACAGAAGTGCAGATTTGCAAAAAGAGTGGGGAGATGTTTTTAAAGTAGAGGGAAAAATTCCACAAGCAGGAATGGCAGTTATAGGGCAAAAAGACCCATATATTGTAAAACGATTTAATGAAGAGTATGCAAAAGCGCTTAAATGGTATAAAACTCATTCAAAAGAGGCTGGTGTCTTGGTAAATAAATATATTCCAATGTTAATGCCTGAAGCAGTAGAAGATAGTTTAAATTATGTTCAACTTGATGATGTAAGTGCAAAAGATGCCAAAAAAGATTTAGAGTTTTTCTTTGAGATTTTGAAAAATAACAATCCTAAAACTATTGGTGGAAAGTTGCCAGATAGCGGTTTTTATCAGTAAAAATTCTACTGGTATCAGTGATACCCAGTTAGCGCTGGGTGTTACAGCAAAACATGTGCATCATATGCAAGACGAATTACTCCAATAGCGTAATTTGATGAGTTGTTATAACGCATAATTTTTTTAACATATTTTTTTAGGTATTGAAGTTCTGCTTTGTTTTTTGTAAAACATTGATACTGTTTGCCACTACGACTCTTTTCATAGACAAACGATGCATTCTCATTTTTAAAAGCATAATCATACCAGTCAGCTTCTATCTGCACGATATTTTCTATTTTTGAAAAATCCATTAATGTGTCAAACCCTGCTTTTTTATGCAGAAATTTTGCTACGGACATGATGGCATCTTCCATAGTATTGAGATCAGCTACGTTGTTTTTATAGCTATCTGCATAGATAAAAGAGTTTGGCATAAACTGAGGTATGCCGACAGCTCCTGCATAAGAACTTGGGAGGGTACACTCTTTTGGTGTTACTCTTTTTTTGTAGCAGTATTCTATGATGGCTGCCATATTTGTTTTGCTCATTTTGTGTAACCATTTTTCACGGGATGTTTTTGGATCTGTACGTGTTAAAATAGTGTTAAAGACTATAAAAGCATCATGTGTTGGTTTGATACGACCAAGTTTTGTCTCTTTTAGTAAGATAGCAGCAATAATCTCTCTGTTTACACCGTATTTCTTTTCTGCAAGATCATAAACTTCTTTGTATTGTTGTAAATTCTCTACCATTTTTGGTACATATTTTACTAAAACATTATTTGCCTTTTTCTCTTTTTCTCTATGGTATTTTATTTTTGATGGTTGAATATATTTCCATGTGATCTCATCAAACTTTTGTGTTTTAAAGTAGGAGAGTAAAAATTGGTTTGCATAGTCATAGGAGACACCTTTTTTTACAACTTTTTTACAGATATCACTATAGTCTGGATTTTTAAATTCACAATTATTATATTTTGCAAGCAGTGTTGTTGTCAGGAGTAAGAATAGTATATTAAAAATTTTCATTGATCTCTTTTAGTCTTTGTGGTGTGCCAATATCATACCACATTCCAGTATAAAGCTCTCCACAGAGAGCTTTATTGTTTGCTAGCTTGCGAAGTAGCGGAGCTAGCGGGGCCTTTTTTTCTGGAATGTTTTTAAACATGCTAGGATGATAATACCCTATACCTGAAAACGTAAACATTTTCTGTTCCACATTTGTAATAAAGCTCTTTTTTAATCCAAAATCACCTTTTTTATTATGTGGAGGGTTTGGCACTAAAACAAGATGTGCCAAGTTGTTTTGCAGATCAAAGTTTGGATTAAAAGGATAGTCACAAAAGATATCTCCGTTAATAAGCAAAAAGGGTTCTTCTCTCAAAAGAGGCAGTGCTTTTACAATACCGCCAAGTGATTCCAATGCACCACTGTGTTGTTCATCAGAGTAGATGAGTTGTACACCCCAACGTGAGCCGTCACCCAAAGTTTTAGGAATAAGATGCCCCAAATGTCCCAGATTGATAACAATCTCCTTAAATCCAGCCTCACTCAGCCGTTCAATATGATGAACAATCAAAGGCTTCCCTCCAACAGGCAGCAGAGGTTTTGGGATCATATCAGTAAGTGGACGCATCCGCTCTCCACGACCGGCAGCTAGAATCATTGCTTTCATTGCATCAGCTCTTGTAAAAGTGTTGCCAGCTCTTTAGTTTCATCATACCTTTGTGCAGTATCTAGCAGGTAGTGAAGGGTTAGTGGGATGTCTTTAAGGTAGCCATCTTTGCCATCACGCAGATGCAATCTTGAAAAGATGCCAAGTACTTTGATGTGTCGTTGCATTCCCATAAAGTCAAACCACTTTATAAACTCTGCATCACTGACTTGCGGTGCAACTTTGTTTCGGAAATAAAGCACAAGTTTTAAAATGTTCTCTCTTTCAAAGCTGATGTAGCAATCTTTAAGTAAAGAGACAAGATCATAAGTAATGGCTCCATTCATAGCATCTTGATAGTCAATAATACCAAGGCTTTCATCTGTTTTTATCATAATATTTCGAGAGTGATAATCTCTATGAACAAAGATATCTTGAGGTTGCTGGAGTACAACATCACTTATACGCTCTAGACTCTCATCAAGTAGCTCTTTTTGTTTTTTTGTCAAACACTTTGCAAGTTTTTTCTCAAGATACCACTCTTGCATCAGATCCATTTCAAAATGTAAAAAATCTTTATCATACAAAGGCAATCCTGTTGTATCTGCTTTTTGTATTTTGAGTATCTCATCTATTGCTTTTTTATAGAGATGTTGGAAATTATTCTGTGTCAGTTTTTGTAAAAGATCAACAGATCCAAAGTCCTCTATGACAAGGTATCCGTTTGTAAGATCCTTATCATAGATTGCAGGTACATTGACACCAGCATTTGAGAGTCTTTGTGTTCTATCCAAAAAAGGAGTAAGCGACTCTTTTTCAAGAGAAGCATCCATTAAAATATAGCTTTGTAAGCCTTTTGTTAAACGGTAATATTGACGAAAACTTGCATCAGCAGAAGCCTTTGTCAGGGTGAAGTCCTTATAGTTTTTTTCTACAAAAGATTTGATCATTTTATTAGCATAAATTTTTGATGTGTATCTTGAAGTGTTGCAAGATTTGTCTGAATTTTTTTATAAATCAGAGGAAGTGCTAGCGGTGTGTTTTTATCATTGTAAAGCATAATGCACGAGAGTTCTATGGAATGCTGAAGATTTTTGTCTTTTTTTATATTGTTAAGAATTTCTTTGTGGATTTTTTGTATATCTCTTGGATCATAGGCTTTTGTAAGAATTCCAAAGTGAGCACTGAAGAGATGGGCAATAACAGCATTTTTAACAAGTGTTTCTTTTAGTAGCAATGAAAATTTTTTAAGAAGGCGGTTTGTATTATGAAAACCATAGAGATTATTGATCTTTTCAAAATTATTGATTTTTATATAAAAGATCCAAAAAGACTCTTTTTTGTTTTGAAAAGTTTTGACTTGTGAGTCAAAATAGAGTCCATTGTATAATTTTGAGAGAGGGTCTGTTATGCTGAGTTGTGCAAGTTTGGATTGTTTTGCTTTGATCTCTTCAAGGTAGGCAATGTTTTGTATCTGTACTTTTACTCTTGCTTTTAGCTCAAGAGCATTAAACGGTTTGGTAATATAATCAGAACCACCTACTTCAAAAGCTTTTGTGATATAGTCTATATTTGTTTGTGCAGTTAAAAAGATAATAGGAATATCTTTTGTTTTTTGTTCACTTCTAAGCATACTACAGAGTTTAAAACCATCTACTTTTGGCATATTTATATCTAGTAAAATTAAAGAGACCTGCTCTTTAGAGATAGACTCTAAGGCTTCTTGCGCACTATATGCTTTTAAGAGAGTGTAGTGTTCTTCTTCTAAATAAAGTGATGCCAACTCTACATTTATCTCTTCGTCATCGACTATCAAAATAGTAAAATTATTATTTGTTTTCATGGAGGTTTTTCTTTTTTTGATTATTTTACAACAAAAGAGATAAAAATATAAGTCATTTTTGTGTTACAATAATTTTTATGAAGCATTTTATATTAACACATAATGAAAAGAAAAAGTACAAAGAGATAAAAAAAGAGGCACAAAAGAGTGAATATAAATCTCTTTTAATCCAGATCTATTTTGGTATCACAGATAAAAAAAAGATAAAGCATCAGCTTCAAAAAATTAAAAAAGATTTTTCAAAAGCAGTTATTATCGGGGCTACAACGGCAGGGGAGATAGCACATGCCAAGATGTATGAGAAGGACATTGTATTGTCTTTTTCATTTTTTTCAAAAACAAAACTTAAAGCTACTTATACAAAAGAGATCAACGGTTTCTCTGGAGAAAAGGCTGCAAAAAGTATCTATAGTAAAAATACAAAAGCAGCTATTGTCTTAAGTGAAGGTTTGCATGGAGAAGATTATGAATCATTTGTGAAAGCTTTTAACAAGCAAGGTTCAGATGTAATAGTCGCCGGAGGACTGGCAGGGGATAATTTTCAACTGAAAAAGAGTTATGTTGTTTTAAATGATAAAATTTATGAAAAAGGTGCGGTTGCGATCTCTTTTTCTTCAAAAAAACTTTTTGCATCCAATCAATATAATCTAAACTGGAGAGCAATCGGTAAGAAATTTCGTATTACAGAAGTAGATGGAAATGTTGTTAAAAAGATAGATAATATAGCTGCAGTGGATTTTTTTAAGAAGTATCTTGGAGAAGAAATTTTAGCAGAAAACGGATCGGCTTTAGCAAATTTTCAACTTCTTTTTAATGAAAGTGGTACGACTGTGGCAAGGACACCGCTGGCTATTGAAAAAAAAGATATTATTTTTGCAGGTCCGATCAAGCAAGGGCAGGAAGTGCAATTTGGATTTTCAAATGAATCTTCTGTCTTGTTGGCTGCTGATGAACTTCGTGAAGATATGGCAAAAGCACCGGCTGAGGCTATTTATATCTTTTCCTGTATTGCAAGAAAAACACTGCTTGGCAAGACATTGGAGGAGGAGTTTAGCTCTTTTGAAGATATTGCTCCGACGGCAGGTTTTTTTACATATGGAGAGTTTTACTCAAATAAGAAAAAAAACATACTTTTAAACTGTACTACTACTATTTTAATCCTCTCAGAAAAGAATGAATGTGTACAACTTTCAAAAGAGAAAAACAAGAGAATAACTCGGGATGCCATTATTTTTGATGCTCTTTCACATTTTATTAAACAGACTTCAGCTGAGCTTGAACAGAATGTTCGCCTGATGAATCAGTACAAAGAGGTTGTTGATGTTGCTTTTCTTGTATCAAAAACAGATAAAAATGGAAATATAACCTATGTAAATAAGAATTTTTCAAAAGTAAGTCAATACAAAGAATCGGAGCTACTTGGAAAAAATCATAATATTGTTCGTGATCCGGATGTAAGCTCTTTTGTTTTTAAAAAAATGTGGCAGACTATTACTGCAGGTAAGGTTTACCGAGGTAAATTTTCAAATATGGCAAAAGATGGAACACGCTATTATGTAGATGCAACAATTATGCCTATTTTTGATGAGGATGGTATCATACAGGAGTTTATTGCAGTTCGTCAAAATATTACAAAACAGGTACTTGGAAAAATACGTATGCAGGAGAAAGAGAGATTGATCCGTGCTATTTTTGATAATCAGGAAAGTATAGTTATTCAAGCTTCCAAAATTGATGGTATGCAAAGTGTAAATAAAAAGTTTTTTGATTATTTTTCTTTTACAAATTTTGAAGATTTTAAAGCCAAACATAGTTGCATCTGTGATCTTTTTATTGAAGAAGAGGGGTATATTTATACAAAAAAATATCCTAAATGGTTGGAGATGATAGCGGAAGATGAACAGCATGATTATAAAGTTAAAATGCGTGCAAAAAATGGTAAGATCCATATCTTTACACTTAAAGTCAAACCTATTGAAAATGAATATATTATCAACTTATATGATATCACAAAACTTGAAGAAGCCTTACTAAAAGCATACTCTTCAGAGAAAGCAAAAGCAGTTTTTTTGGCAAATATGTCTCATGAAATAAGAACACCGTTAAATGGTATTTTGGGTTTTACTGATTTGCTCAGTAAAAAAGATCTTGACTCTGAAACACAACGCTATATCAACATCATACATAAAAGTGGGGAAACATTGCTTAATGTTGTAAATGATATATTGGACTTTTCAAAAATTGAGAGTGGAGAGTTAACACTCTATAAAATTCCAAGTGATCTCTTTGAAGCTATGGAAGTCGCTGTTTCAACCTTTGCTTCTGTCTCTAAAAAAAAGAAGATTAACTACTATGTCTTTATAGATACTGCAATTCCAAAACGACTTGAGTGCGATGTACAGAGATTAAAACAGGTAATGAGTAATCTTATAAGTAATGCTATAAAATTTACTCCTGAAGATGGAGAAGTTTTTGTCAAAGTTGTACTTCTGGAGCAAAAAGGTACAAAAGCAAAGATTCACTTTAGTGTTAAAGATAGTGGAATAGGAATAGCAAAAGAGAAAATAGCAACAGTATTTCAAGCTTTTTCTCAGGCAGATAACTCAATAAGCAGAGAGTATGGCGGTACTGGACTTGGATTGGCTATCAGTAACCAATATATTGAGATGATGGGTTCACATATAGAGCTAAAAAGCGAACTAAACAAAGGAAGTGAGTTTAGTTTTGATCTGGAGTTTGAAGTAGTTGATGCGACACTCTCTGTAGATGATCTTCATATTAATAATGCAAATATAGCAATATTAAACTCATACGAGGGTATTTCTTGCGGTATTAATGAAATAGTGTATCAATACCTTGATGGATGGCAGTGCCGATATAAGGAGATAAATGCGTTTGAGGAGATCGATTCTGGAATAGATGTTTTGATAGTCTGTGCCAAGATGTTCAATGCGATAGAGTGTCAAAACTTACTGCAAAGATTTTCAAAACTGGAGTTGATTTATATAGAAGGTTCAGAGCATACCGTAGAGTGCAGCCATCCTCGTTACCATCTTATTGAACAGCCTATGACAGGTTCTTCATTATTTGATAAGCTGATCTCGTTGATGGATAAGAGTTTTTTTGAGACAAAGAAGAGTAATGATACGGTAGAACAAATACAACATTACAGTGGCTCTGTTTTGGTTGCTGAAGATAATGAAACAAATCAGATGCTTATTTCCATACTTTTGGAGGAACGAGGTATTGACTATAAAATAGTAGAAAATGGACAAGAAGTACTCAATAATATCGCAAAAGGAAATTCCTATTCACTGATTTTTATGGATATCAATATGCCTGTATTAGATGGAATTAATGCTACACGAGCGTTACGCGAGAAGGGATATAAAGAGCCTATTGTCTCACTTTCTGCAAATGTGATAGAGTCAGATACGAAAGCTTTTAAAGAAGCCGGAATGGATGATGTTTTAAAAAAACCTATCGTTCCTGCAGAGTTAGAGAGTATGCTTGTAAAATATCTTAAGCCTCAACAAGAAGAAGAGATCTATGATGAAGTTGACATTCAAAAAATTGCAAAAAGTCTTTCTTTTTCAGATACAGAGATAGTAATAAAGCTCCTTGGAAGTCTCGCAAAAACATTTAAAAATGTTTTAGAGAATCTTGAAGCTGGAGAACTAAATAAAGAATTGATACATAAATTAAGAGGTGCAGCAGGGAATATGCGATTTGACAGACTTTATAAACTTAGTAGTGAGATCGAAGAAAATATTGAGAATCTTACAGAAGGTGAAGTTGAAAGTTACAAAAAAAAGCTTATTAAACATCTTCACAATGCTTTAGAAAACATCGCAAAGCTTTAAAATGCATATATGGCACCGTGAATAGAGGCTTTTTTGGCCCCTGTTATACTTGAGAGTGAAATTTTTTCACGTTTTACTCTCTTATAAGCAAACCATGCAAAGATCATCGCTTCTACAAAGTCACTGCTAATACCGTGAGCATCACTTTTACTTACTTTTGCACAACAGAGATTTTGGATCCGTCGATATAAAAAACTGTTTTTTGCTCCACCACCACATAAAATGAGCTCTTTAAGAGAGAGTCTGTTTGCCTCTTTTGCAATGGTACTTGCGGTGAGTTCTAGCAGCGTTCTTTGAATGTTTGCATCTTGAAGTGAGTCAAAGTTTTGCAGATATTTATCGAGCCATGCTTCATTGAAATATTCTCTGCCAGTACTCTTTGGGGGTGTTTTTGTAAAGTAGTCATCTTTAAGCATTGCTTGAAGCAGTGGCATAATTACTTCACCACGTTGTGCAAAGGCTCCATCTTTGTCATAGGGTTTTTTCTGGCTTCTTTGCATAAAGGTATCAAGCAAGACATTGCCACATCCTATGTCCCAGCCAAGTACTTCTTTTCCCAGATAGCTGATATTTGCCATACCGCCAATGTTGACTACCCCCACATCCTCTCCCAGATGCCCAAAAATTTCTTTGTGAAATGCAGGTGCAAAAGGAGCACCCTCTCCACCGTTTGCAATGTCACTGTTTCTAAAGTCTGTTACGGTATCTATGCCACAACGTGCGGCTACAACACTGCCGCTTCCAAGTTGCATAGAAAAAGGATAGGCAGCGTTGGGTTCGTGCCAAAGTGTTTGACCATGGAGTCCAATGGCTTTGATACTCTTGCGTGAGATGGAGTTGTTTTCTAAAAAGAGATTCACAACAGCAGCAAAAAGTTCTGCAAGTTTGACATCCATCTCTCCGATTTCTTTAAGTGTAGAGGGTTCTTGAATGTGCTCTAAAACTTCTTCTTTGAGTTCTTTAGGAAAGGGGTGCTCATAACTTGCAAGGAGTTTGAGAGAAGCTTTGTCTATCTCGCAGAGTGCCACATCAACACCATCAAGACTTGTTCCACTCATTATACCAATGTAAAATTCACTCAATTCTTCTCTTTTTATATTTTTTTAAAATTGTAGCAGTTTACTTGATATATATCAATCGGATGGCAGATAATATTGATTACAATATCAGATTATTTGCTATAATAATACCAATTCCAATAAAGGCGGGTTATGTTTAAAAATATTTCAATTCGTAAAAAACTGATTTTGCAGACAGTAATACCAACATTTACAATTTTACTTTTAGTATTTATGATCGTTTCAAGTAAATATGATGAAGTTTCTACTTTCAAAGAAGCGCATGTTTCCTCGCAATTGATGAGTAAAATTTCTGCGCTTATCCATGAAACACAAAAAGAGCGTGGAATGAGTGCGGCTTATCTTGGTGGGCAAGCAGAGGCTTTTAAAGAAAAACTGCAAAAGCAACGAGTCTTAACAGATAAAAGAATGCAGGAGATAAAAGAGTATATTACACAAAATAAGCTCTTAGAAGATGAAGTACTTGGTGGTGAAGTCCAAAAAGCATTAAATGATACACAAAGACTTCCTGATATTCGAAAAAAAGTAACAAGTTTAAATATAAAAGCAAAAGATGCCATTGCTTATTATACAAATATGAATAATGACTTTTTGATGATTATTGTAAAAATATCAACTATTCCATCTACTCCTGAAATATCTAAACAAATTATTGCCTATCTGAGTTTTTTAATGACAAAAGAGCGTGCAGGTATAGAGCGTGCAGTTGGTACAAATATTTTGTCAAAAGATTACTTTTTTGGCAACTCAAGAGAAAAATTTGCTGACTTAATCAGCTCTCAAAACTCATTTTTAACAACTTTTAGGAACTATGCTACACCGCAAGACAGAAAATATTTGCAGGATACTGTAAGTGATTCTCATGCAGTATCTGAAGTTGAGAGAATGAGAAAAATTATTTTAAGTGCCAATGAAATCGGCGGATTTAATGTGGATGCTACTTATTGGTTTGATACAATTTCCAAAAAACTCGGACTTATTAAAAAGACAGAAAATTATATTATTAATCATTTAAATATCACCGACGAACAACTTAAACAAAATGTTGCACTGCTTATTGCCATAAGCAATCTTGTTCATGAAACACAAAAAGAGAGAGGTGCAACGGCTGGGTATGTTGGCTCAAAAGGTAAAAAATTTACAAAACGTCTGCCTGCTCAGCGTCTTTTGACAGATAAAAAACTAGCACGCTTAGAGCGAAAACTACAGAACTTCTCTAAAGCATCACTCAATCCAAAAGCAAGAACATATTTGCAAAAAGCTTTAAACGAACTTGCAAAACTGCAAACTATTCGTAAGGGAGCAACAGATCTTTCAATGGGTGGTAAAAAAGTCATAGGCTACTATACAAATATGCATGCGCTTTTTTTAGAGGTTTTTGGTGCAGTTGCAAAAGATGCCAAGAGTGCAAAAGAGGCAAGAAATCTTTTAGCTTGGTATAACTTCGATATGGCAAAAGAGAGAGCAGGAATAGAAAGAGCAGTAATGAGCAATGCTTTTGCGAGAAATAAATTTCTTCCTGGTATGAAAGATAAATTTGTGAAACTTGTAACGCAGCAGGATGATTACCTTGACAGCTTTGAAAAAGCAGCAAGTGATAATATGATTCGATACTACAGAAAAACAGTATCGGGTAAAGTAGTTGATGAGGTAAATCGAATGCGAAATATTGCTTTAACAAGTAATAAAATCGGTGGTTTTGGAATAGATCCTCGTTATTGGTTTGCGCAAATGACTGAAAAAATCAATCTGCTTAAAAAAGTTGATGATTATCTTGCGATGAATCTTGAAAAAAGTGTACAAACAGCACTTTCAAGCGCAACTACACAGCTTTATACTGTTTTGATTATTGCTCTTTTTGTTATCTTACTTATTTTGACTCTTTCTAAATATATAGCTGACGGTGTAACAAAATCGCTTGATAAATTTCAAAGTGGACTTTTAAACTTTTTTGATTATATTAACAGAGACAAACCAGATACTGAATTTTTGGATGAGAGTTCAAATGATGAGCTTGGAGCAATGGCAAAAGTTGTCAATGAAAATATCCGAAGAACGAAAAATAGTGTTGATGAAGATAATGTTTTTATTCAAAATACAGAAGTAGTAATGAGTAAGCTTGCACAAGGCTTCTTGGATGTTCGCATAGATGCTTCTACTGCAAATGAAAACTTGCAAAATCTAAAATCTACAATCAACAATGCACTTTCGCAGCTGGAATCTCGTATAAATATCTTAAATGAGATTTTAGATAAATACGCAAAATATGATTATACCCAGGAAGTTGTTGTTTCCGGTTTTGAAGAGGGCAGTGCTTTTAAAAATTTGATTAACAATATTAACTCCCTTAGAGATGCGATAGTTACAATGTTGCAAAACTCTTCATCAAGTGCAAATGAACTACTGAGTAAAGCAGAATTTTTACAACAACAGATGGATAAGCTAAGTTCTGCTACACAAGAACAGGTGACAATGCTCCAAGAAACAGCACAGAGAATACAAAATGTTGATGAAACAGGCAAAGAGATATCCGATAAATCTTCAGAAGTTATGAGCCAGTCAAATGATATAAAATCTGTTATCTCAATTATTGCAGATATTGCAGAACAGACAAATCTTCTAGCACTTAATGCTGCCATAGAAGCGGCTCGTGCAGGTGAGCACGGTCGTGGCTTTGCCGTAGTTGCTGATGAAGTAAGAAAGCTTGCTGAGAGAACACAGAAATCACTTGCAGAGATTAATGCCAATGTTAATATTCTTACACAATCCATTACCGATATTACAGCTTCTATTGATTCACAAAGCAGTGATATATCGAGTATTAACGATACTACTATGGAGATAGATAATAAAACACAACAAAATGCAGAGATTGTAAGTCAGGTAGATAAAGTTACCTATGAAGTAAAAGATACTGCAGTTTCAATCTCCAAAGAAGTAATGAAAAGTAAATTTTAAAAATAGCTCTTATTGCTTCTTCTCGTTCCCAACTTCTCTGTTGGGAATGCATACTCTCTATAGCATCATTATAAAAAATGAAACCATCGTCCCAATTACCAGCTGCCACGCAAAGCCGATGTGAATACCAAAGATATAAGGCTGTAGGGCTAGTACTGTAAAAAATCCACCAAGCAAAGCCGCAAGAACTGTTTTTGCACTTCCTTTGTTTGTAAAGATAGCCGCAAAGTAAACACCCAAAAGTCCTGCATAGGCAAAGCTCATTACACCCAGAGCAAAGCCAATAAGAGAGAGCTCACTTGATCGTTGCCAGAAATAGCTTACCACTGCCATAAGGGTTAATATAAAAGCAAAGAGTAAAACTGCTCTGCGTGAGACACTCAAGAAGTGAGCTTCATTGGTGTTTGGTGCTTGTTTTAGCTTCCACGGTTTGTATATATCCTCTACCGCTACACTTGCCATCGCACCAAGAACAGAGTTTGTGCTTGAGAGTGCGGCTGCAATGGCTCCAACAGTTACAAGCCCACGCAAACCCTGTGGCATCTCATTTAAGATGTAATACATAAAGATGGTGATGCTTTCTCCCGCAAAGTTTTGTGTGAGGTTGCTGTTTTGGTAGTGCAAAAAAAGCAGTGCTCCAATGGTTAAAAAGAGCAAAACTATGGGAATAGTGATAATAATAGAGAGAATAAGGGACTTTGTAGCATCTTCTTTGTTTTTACAGCTTAAAACCCGCTGTGCCATATCCTGATCGAGTCCAAAGGCAGCGATGTTGAGCAGTAGCCATCCGCCAAGCAGAGCAGGGATGCTAAACTTGCCATCAAGTGAGGTATCAAAGAAAACCAGTTTGTTATGCTCATGCAGAGTTTCGATGATGTTTAGATCTCCTAACGAGGCATAAAGATACCATGCTACTAAAATGCCGGCTCCCACATAGGTAACAGCCTGAATGATGTCACTGTAGATGATGGATTTTATACCGCCAAAGTAGGCATAAAGCAGTGCTCCGCCAACAAGCAGCAAGATAGAGATAAACATATGCCAAAAGCCAATGTCTAAAAAGAGAATCATACTAATAGCAAGAGCGCCGATGTAGAGTCGTGCTCCGCTTGCCAAAATGCGACCAAGTAAAAACATTATGCCTGCTTGCTTTTTTGCTCTCTCACCATAGCGTTTTTCTAAAAGCTCATAGACCGTTACTGCTCTTATAGCGTAGAACTTTGGTATAAGAAATTTGGCGATGAAAAAAACGGCTAAGAGTGCAGAGAGGTAAAAACCTATAAAGCTAAAGTCATGCGCATAGGCAAACTCGGGAGCACCTAAAAAGGTAGCGGCTGATTGGCTTGTTGCGACTATGGAAATGGCAACGCCAAGAAGGGGCATGGAGTTGGAAGCTACAAAGTAATCACGTGCATTTTTGATCTTGATCTGACTAAAAAGATAGGAGCTGATAGCCAGTATGCCAAAGTAGCTAAAAAATACAAACCAATCAAGCCATCCAAAAGTGCTATTCATTGGCACCCTTGAGATGAAGTTCTTGTGTGCCTTGGCGCACAGCACGCATAAATTTTACGCCCGGATCTGCTTTTTTTGTTCTATATCCTTTATCTTTTTCCAGCCACAAGGGATTTTTTTCCATCTCTCTGTACTCATGATGACCGATAAGGTAGGAGATAGTAGGATATTTTGCTTTAAGGTACTTTACAAGGGCAATATTTGCGCGTACTTGTTCTGCTGTGAGATCCTCTTTTTTGTTTTTTGCTCCACCGACATTTTCAATGCCAATGGCAGCGTAGTTTAGCCCTATAACATGACGTGCCATCCAGTTGTCTGGCATAAGTTGATATATTGTGCCGTCACGATCAATGAGGTAGTGTGCAGAGACATTGAGCGCTGAGGCTGCGGCTATATCTTTTCTATCAGTTAAAAGTCTTTGGGGATAGAGCCGTTTGAAACTATCTTTTAAGTTCATAACTGCTGTCCAGTGCAAGACAATGATTTTTGGAGTGATTTTTATATCTTTTACATCAAGACCATAGTGTTTTTTGATGTAGGCTTTTGTCATTGTTTTGCGTTGATGTTTAAAAATAATGGGCTTTTGGATGATGTTTTGGGCAGTATGGAGATTTGTTATACGCTTATTTGCCTCCTCTATGCGTGAGAGGGGAATTTTACCAGATTTTACTTGCGTGAGAATGGTATTTATAAGCTCTTTTGTCGAATTATAAGAGAGTTGATTGCCAAAGAGTAGCATATCAACGTCTGCATTGATGGCAAGTGTAACAGCCTCTTTGAGTGAATAGTGTGCGCTTATAGCTTTCATCTGCATATCATCGCTGATAATGACACCCCTAAATCCAAGTTGCTCACGCAGAAGTTTTTGATTGACCTTACGTGAGAGGGTTGCTGGGTATTTGCTATCGAGCTCTCTGTTAAAAACGTGCGCTGTCATAATGGCACTCAGTTTTTGCTCACGCAACAGGATTTTATAGGGTTCTAGCTCTTTTTTACTCCATGTATTGCTAATATCTACAAAACCTTTATGAGAGTCCTGTAGTGAAGATCCATGCCCCGGAAAGTGTTTGGCTACAGAGATAATGTTGTTAGTTTTTTGTGCATCAA
>JAMOSE010000046.1 GCA_027063215.1 Sulfurimonas sp.
GTAAAACCAAAAAATGTCCCTACAAACAACACAATATATAAAAAGTAGCCAATATAATTATAATCACTCTGCAAAAGACAGAATGGACAGTGGTGCGTTGGTTGTTCATAAATATATGTTCCAAAGAAAGCTATAAGTGTTATCAGCGAAATAAGAACAAATAGTATATTTAAAAAAGAGTAGATATATCTATTTTTAAAGATATAAGAAACAATCATTAAAAGAAAAACACCATAAAAAAGTCCAAGCAATACAGTAGGTGACGTTGCAAGGATCTCTGAGAGGTAGGTTTGAGATGTTGTGGAGAAAATAGCTCCACAACAATCAACAACACTGTTTATATCCATTGCACCAAACATGATACTCTCTAATACAATCTCAGCAATAAGTAAAAAATAAGCAACACAAAAGAGTAAAAATTTCTTTTTCAAGTATGGTTGACCTTCATACTTCATATCTTCATCATTTAAAACAATCCAAAATGCAAATATATAGAGATTAAGTATCTTTAAAAAAAGCAGCGGTGTTCCATAGCTTGTTGCACTGACAACACCTGCAGCACACATTGCTCCGGGTAAAAGATTTGATAAACTGTCTAAGGTATATACAAAAAAGATAAAAAGAGGAATTTTTACATAAAATATAAACTTGATTATAGTTGCAGAGAGATAACTCTTTTTTTCTAAAGCATACTGATAAGATGTCGTTGCATCTGCATTATAGTAGAGTACAATTTTTAGAGCATTAACAAATGCAATAGTTGCAAAGATAACAAATAAAAAATTAAGTACTGTAAGGGTTATTATCTCAGGTGTTAAAAACATTAGAGTAGTTTTCCATGTTCTATTGATACCGTTCTATCTACAATATCCAAGTCAAAAAAGAGTGGATCGTGTGTTGCAATGATAATAGTACGTTTTTTTGATTTTAATTCACGAAGAATCTCAATAAACTCTAAAGAGAGTTTTTCATCCAGATTTGCTGTCGGTTCATCTGCCAAAATAATTTTCGGATCATTAATATTTGCACGTGCAATGGCGACACGTTGCTGTTCTCCTCCGGAGAGATTTTTTACAATAACATTGGCTTTATGTTCAATACTAAACTTCTGTAGGACATTAGAAGACTTCTCTTTCATAAGCTCACGCGGAAGATTCAGAGGAAATAATGGTAAAAGTACATTCTCTGTTACACTCAATGTTGGAATAAGATTATATTTTTGAAAAACAATACCTATATTATCTCGTCTGTATGATGCAGCAAAATGATCCGGAAGTTTTGAAATTTTCTTTTTATCTACGGTAATCTCACCTAGCGTTGGTTTTGACAATCCTGCAATCAAAGAGAGTATCGTACTCTTTCCACTACCACTAACACCCTTTAAGATAATAAGTTCACCCTCTTTAAAACGTAAATTTATATCTTGCAATGCAACAATATTGCCATCATATATTTTTGAAACATTTTTAATCTCTATCATCGCATCACCTCATCTGCATCTAATGTTGCAACTCTCCATGATGGTATTAACGTAGCAGCTATATAAACAGGAACAGAAAGCAAAAAGATAAGTAGCGTATAAGAGAGTTCCAAATAGAAATCTAAATTAAATGTGTGAATATCAAGAAGTGTGTTGTGCATAAAAATTTCTCCTAACAATGGAGCTTTAAAAATAAAAACATAAACAAATGCTATAAGCAAACCTGTAAAAAAAGAGAAAAAAGAGATAATGGCTGCTTCATAAAACTTTGCATGCAATACATCTTCCACTCTCCACCCTATTGCTTTAAGTATTCCTATCTCTCGTTTCTCTTCGGAACTCAGACCATTTGCTTTATCATAGATAATGATAAAAAAAGTAAATATTGCAATAACAAACAAAGAGAGAAAAACACCACTGTCATAATCAAAAAGTTTTTCATACATTACATTCAAATCATTTTTTGAAACAACCTTGGCATTAGGTAGCATTAAACGAATTTTTGAAGTGATAAAATCCAATTCATTCTTATTTGCAACACTCAGTGCAATATCACTGCCTTCATTTTCACTGTATCCAAAAATTTTACGCAGTGTATCTTGATCAAGCAAGATTAAATTTTGTAATTCAATTCTTTTATGTACAGGAAAGCTCTTTTTTATAAAAACTTTTTGCAGGGATCCATCCGGCTTAATAAAATTAAAATATTTATCATAATAAGCCTGATGCATACTCTCTTTTACAGAATCACTTACAAGCATTTGTGAACTGTTTAACGCTTCATTTTGTAAAACCTGCTCTATAAAAGGATCTTCCTGATCTTCAAATGGTGCTACACCATAGAGATAAAAAAGTCTGTTTTTAGCTCTGAAGTCATAAGTACCTTCCACTCTTAAATGCCCGGAACTAATCCCATTAATCTCTAAAAGTTTATCTAATAATGCACTATCAACACTTGATTGCATACCTGCTTTATATGCTTGGACAACAATATCAGGCTTATATGATATACGCTCTTTCATCTCATGTTCAACAGTAGTTGTTATAAAAAAAACACTTGAAAGCAGTGCTACAAGCAGTGTAAATACAGTAACTATAAAAATATTCTTGTTTTTGTTTCTTTTTATATATGCATATGCATATTCCAGTAAATAAAAATTTATCTTATTCATCAAGTTTATAAACCATTTCTTTTGTAATATCGCTAAATCGAACTATTTTTTTCCCTCGATGATCGAGTAAAAAATTTTGTGCACTTTGTTTATCTTTAAAAGCGATAAGTTCATTACCCATCGGCCCATATACATCACTGCCAATTACAAAATAAGCATCTCTAGCAGAAATAGTTTTTTGCGTATAATACTCTTGTGCTAATAACTCTTTTATACCTTTTGAATGTTCAAAATAGTATTTAAAAAGATCTTTTAAACCATCAAAATAGAGCTTTTTACCATTTTCATATTCAATCATACTCACCCAACGTGGATACTTATATAAAAACATACCACATACCGGACATTTTTCATGCTTAGATACATGCAAAGGTGGATATTGTTTTTGAGGAGTAGTGGCTCTTTTCTTTTCCCAAAGATAAAGAGCTAATGCCTCTTTATATCGTTTTTGAAGATTTTTACATCCCTCTTGCTGATCAATTGCTTCTTGTAATTGTTGAAAATTTTTATATTGTAAAACATCTATTTGCGAACATTTTTGTTGATATATTTTTTGACCAAGAGGATATATTTTCTTCTCTTTTAGTGTGTCACTGTAATGAGGATAAGCATAAAGAGAAAAAACCGTAACGAAAAGGAGTACAATTATTTTAAAATATGACATTTAATCTACCTTTATATAATTTATAAGTTGATATTATCCAAATAATGTTAAAAAAGTGTTAATTCCTCTTAATCAATACGAAGAAGCATCAATCTACGAACAAATAGTATCACCAAAGCAATTGCCAAAAGTTTAAAATCTATCTCACTCGCAATATGAATATTTGCAAAAGTATCACTTTGCGTTGCCTCTTTGCCAATAGACTGCATAGAAAGGATCTTTGGAACATATACTGCAGCAAACATGAGTGCAGAAAATATTGCTGTAATTGCAGCAGCAAAGAGTATTGCATCGCGCTGACCACGTTTATACATATACACTTCATAAAAAGCTATATAGGCTGCTAAAAAATAGACCCAGTATGCAAAACGGCGAAAAATCTCTCCCATAATCATACCCATATTGTAATGATCAATAAGTATTCCAACAAGATAACGATCACTATGAAAAACAACAGGCGCCACAATAGCACCAAGTGCTAAAACTGCACCAAAACTTGCAGCAATAACTAGTAAATAACTAAAATCCAAATAAATATTTCTTTTTAACATGCTATACCTTTAATGTAAAGCCCCTGTCAAATGAAGAGTAATCCTGATAAAATTTGAGGCTTTTAATTTCTTTGTTTTGTAAATAATTTTGTATTTTATCTTTTTGGTCATAACCCATCTCACAACTAAACAACTTAATCTTTTGCTTTAAGACTTCATCAAGAAGTTTTTGGATGATCTCATCACCGATTTTTCCGCCAAAAAGTGCATTTTTCGGTTCATAAGAGAGATTTGTTTCTAAGGGTTCATTATCAGCAATATAGGGAGGATTAGAGACTAAATAATCTATCTTTTCATCTACACTCCCAAGCAAAGAACCCTCACGTAACGCTATACGTTTCTCAAGACCAAATTTCTCTATATTTTTTTTGGCTACCAAGAGTGCTTTGGGTGAAATATCTACAGCAATAAAACGGGCATTTGGAAAGTTTTTAGCAAGTATTATAGAGATAATGCCTGATCCGACACCCACCTCTACAAAAGTCATTTTTGTGTTTTTATCTTCTACATTTTTGATCACTTCATCAACAAGAAGCTCTGTTTCAGGACGAGGGATAAGTGCTCCTTCATCTATATAAAACTCTTGAGAGTAAAAACTCACTCTGTTGATAATATACTCAAATGGCTCATTTTTACTGCGGCGATCAACCCACTCAAAAAAAGTATTATCAACTTCTATTTCACTCTTTTGATTTGTCAGTAACCAAAGTTCATCTTTTTGAAGATAAGCCATTAAAAGGAGTTGCGCCTCACGAGAGGCTCGGGGAATATTATATGTTTGAAGATTTTGGCTTACTTCTTTTAGTAAGGCCTCTACTATATATCTGCGTCGCATTTGCCCTTAAGCCCACTTTCATCTATATAGCCAACATCAACACCCAACTCTTTTAGTCTCTCAATTACCGGTGGATGCGTATAGTGAAAAAAGATATAAAGCGGATGTGAGAGTGGAAAACTTTTGTTCTCTGTAACTAATTTTTGGAGTGCATTTGCAAGTTCAATAGCACCTGCAGGTCCACCAAGTTCACTACCCATTTTATCTGCTTCATACTCATTATGACGGCTTACTATTCCCATGATCGGCATCATTATAAAACCAAGAACAGGCATAAAAAGCATTAAAAGTATCATCACAACATAAGGCTCTTTTGGAAGACCCAGCTCCATATACAGAGAATCTGGCAAATTTCCAAAAAATGCAAACATGGCAAAAAGCATTGCACCGACCAGTGCTATATTTTTATATATATCACCATGTGCAAAATGTCCGAGTTCATGACCTAATACAGCTAAAAGCTCTTTTGTGGAGAGTTTCTCTAAAAGAGTGTCAAAAAGAACTACTCTTTTTGTCTTTCCAAATCCGCCAAAATAGGCATTAAGTCGTGCATCACGCTTACTTGCATCACTGACAAAAACACCAGAACTTACAAATCCTGTTGCATCCATCAATCTCTTTATTTCAGCATCTAGTTCTTCATCTTCAAGTGGCTTTACTTTGTCAAAAAACATTGCACGAAAAGTCGGATAGAGCATATTAATAGCAATCACTACAACAAAAATAAAAACAAAACTCCATAACCACCAAAGCTCAATATTTTTCATAATTGCATAGATACCCCATACAACCAACGATCCAAAAAGAATCATTGTAACAAAAGAGATAGCTGTATCTTTTATCCACTGTTTAAGTGTTGATTTGTTAAAGCCATACTCACTGTCAATAACAAACTTCTCATAATATGAAAACGGTAATGAAATAATATAATTGATCACAACAAATCCCATTACTATTGCAATATTTTTCATTGCATCACTCTCAAATGTTAAGAATTGATGTTCTAATGCTTTTATACCCACATCAATCCAAGCAATAAATACCAAATAATCTACAAATGTATTTACAATAGCAAGCTTCTCTTTTGCTACAGCATAATTGCCTGCTTTTAAAAAATCACTAGCCCCTAAAAGTATAGGAGTCTTTCGTTTTGCTATATTAACATAGCCTATCTGCATTACGCTTGTATATATTGAGATCGCTACATACAGTGTATATATAGCTACAATTGTCATTAACATTTTTGTGTACCTTTTTTGAAGTGAGAAATTATAACCAAATTCTACTCTGCTGGATAATCCAAATAGTAATCTACTACTTTAGACTCAGTTGTAACCTCTTTAATAAGTTCTACAACCTTTAAATGTTCAGGATGTAAAGCATAGACTTGAAGATCTTCTTCACTCTCAAATGTTGAATATAAAGAGAGATCCATAGCACGTTCTGCTTCATTAAAATTAATTCCAACTTCCATTGTCTTTAAAACATCGATCTTTTGTTCTAACTGTTCAAGTTTATCTTGAACTTTTGCAAGATTACGCGCCTTGTTCTCTTCTTTGAACTTAAACATTACAATATGTACTACCATAACACAACCTTAAAATAATTTCGAAATTTTACCAATTCTTATATAATAATTGGGTAATATTTTTAAACTAACTTATTTGGAGAGCCTATGAAAGAACTTTATGGTGTAGGAATACTGTTTTTTTATTTTTTAAAATGGCCTATTTTTTTAGGCTATATCTATCTGCGCATAAATGGGTTTAAAGAAAATTATATTCTTGATGCACTTTGGCTCTATTGTTTCTTTTTAATTCTAAAAGATTTTTATACTTTTTATAAGCGGTATAAAAAGCCCTCTTAAGAGAAAATTCCTTTCCAAAAAAACTCTGCAATCATAACTATAAAGAAGATACCTAAAATATTTAAAACTACTCCATAGCGAATCATATCTTTTACATTCACTACTCCACTACTCATAGCTATAGCATTGGGAGGTGTAGCGATCGGAAGCATAAAGGCATATGATGCACATATCGTTGCTACCATCATAAAAAGTGTTGTATTTATACCAGACTGCTCTGCAACAGAGTAGATTACAGGAAGCATTATAGAGATAAGTGCTGTATTTGATGTAATTTCAGTTGTAAAAGTAATAAGAAGAGCAACACTCAAAAGCAACAAAATTGGTGTAATTGTTGTCATATGCAAAAGATAAGAAGCCAACTCATCAGCAAGTCCGGTTTGTGAAAATGCTTTTGCTATAGAAAAACCTGCACCAAACAAAAACATAATGGCAAAAGGAACTTTTTTACTATCTTCACCCCACTCCAGTATCTTAAACGGTGGCATAAAAAGTACTAAACCAAAACCAAGGAGTATTCCGCTTTCACTCAAGCCAAGCCCATGCCAAAAAGGTTTCATAGGCGCATTTACCAACAGTAAAATTATCAAAGAGCCTAAAAGTAGCAGTACTTTTTTTTGAGATGCGTTTATTTTCTGTAGTTTCATATTGTGTTCAATTGTAATATCTCCTACCCCAATTCCCAAAAGAAGACTGACACTGACAAGCATCAGCAAAACCAAAGGTGCTACCATCCACATCCATTGAAAAAATGGAATAAGTTCCATTCCATGCTCTTGCATCACACCAAGCAAGATAAGATTAGGTGGTGTTCCAATAGGTGTCAAGATTCCACCAACACTTGCACCATAGGCAATAGCCAAAGCAAAACGCATCTTTAACTTTGCATTATCAGTAATAAAAATAGCAATGGTAATAAGAAGGAGTGCCGTCGTAGTATTTGAAAGTATTGAACTAAGCAGTGCCGATGTTAAAGCAAGAGAAAATATCATCGCTTTTGGTGTAGAAGGAAAAAGCCCTAAAATCTTATCTGCTATATAAATATGTAGTTTTGTCTTTTCTACAGCAATGGCAAGTAAAAATCCACCTAAAAAAAGATAAATAATAGGGTGTGAATAATTCACCGTTGTCATTTTTGTATTAATAATGCCAAGTGCAGGAAAAAGAATAATCGGTAAAAGAGATATAACACCAAGATGAAACGCTTCATTGGTCCAAAGCGTTACTAAAAATGCGATAGCACCCAGTAATCTGCTTTGTGTATCATTAAATAGTGTCAGACCTAAAAAATAAGCAGCTATTCCAATAAAAAGAGCCAAAGAGATTTTAAAAATTTCACTTCTATATTCAGCCATTTGTCTTCCTTAATTTGTTAAAAGATCACGAAGAGACTCTTGTGGACTTTTCCCTTCAAGCATTGCGTAGACTTCACGTGCTATGGGGAGATAAAGCTCATTTTTCTTTGCAATATCATAAAGTGCATATGCGGTCCCTATTCCTTCAGCCACTTCCCCTAACTCATTTAAAATCTCCTCTTGAGACAAGCCCTTAGCAAGACCCAAACCTACTCGAAAATTTCTACTCATTGTAGAAGATGCAGTTAAGAAGAGATCCCCTGCTCCGCTTAAACCCAAAAATGTATCTTTGTTTGCACCATACGCTCCACCAAAACGCTCCATCTCTACAAGACCTCGTGAGATCAGAGCTGCTGCAGCATTGTTGCCAAGAGAGAGACCTGAACAAATTCCTGCAGCAATTGCTATTACATTTTTATAGGCTCCTGCAATCTCGGCACCTGTAACATCTTTTGATATATAGGTTTTAATAAATGAGGGAAAAAACGCTGCAAATTCACTTGCAAGGTCTTCGCTGTATGAATTTATAACCAAAGCTGTCGGTAGAGACTGCATCACCTCTGTTGCAAAAGAGGGACCTGAAAGAAAAGCTATATTTTCATGCGGCACATACTCTGCATAGATCTCATTTAAAAATCTACCGCTACTTGCTTCAATGCCTTTAGATGCAACAAGAATTTTTTGTCCTTGAAAAACAAAGTTCTCTTTTAGCCATACTGCTATTTGTTGTGCAGGAACAGTAATAACAAGATAATCACATTTCAGTATCTCTTCAAGCGGTACAAAGTTTTTTATATCTCGTGGTGTACGAGAACTTATAAGCACACTGTTTTTTTGTGAAAGTGCAAAATGCAAAGCACTTCCCCACTTACCAGCTCCAATGACTCCAATTGACATAACGTTCACTCCCTATCTTTTTTTCAAACTCTTTTATATCCTCTTCATAACCAACAACAACCAAGATATCCCCTTCACGTATCACATGCCGTTTTGCCCGAGATGAGTAGATAAATTCACTTTTCATATCCTCATGCATAACAGCAAGCACAAGAATACCGTTATAACGTGTCCAATCTATATTCATTATGTCTTCATCTTTAAATTGACTCTTGTTTAAAATTTTAATCTGAGCAATTTTAAGAGCACTCTCTTCATATAAAATAGAGTGTAAAACTTTACTAGAGATTGGTTTTTCTAATATATTGGCAATAATATCAGATGTTGTTTCAACAAGAGGAATAACCTTATTTGCGCCTGCCATTTTTAACTTATTTGCGCTCTCTTTATTGGATGCAAGTGCAATAATCCTCAAATCATTAAAATTTGCACGGAGCGAAATAGTCAAAAATATATTTTCTGCAGTATCTTCTAAAATACAAAAGGCAATAGAAGTCTTTATATCTACATTCTCATCAATCTCTGTCCACTCATCACCAAGATCAAACGATTCAACTTCAACTGCCGCATTAAAAAGTTCCTCTTCTTCTTTAAGAGAAAAAATTTTAATAACATCATATTTATCTTTTACATTAGCCATTATTTCAAGCGCATACTTGTTATATCCAAAAATTAAAGCCGTTGTTTTACTCATCACGAACCTTTGTATGGAGATACTTCTCAAATTCTAAAATAAATATGCCATACCCAATAACAAGAAGATAGTCACCAACCTCCAAGATCATACTGTCCAATGGATTAAAAAAGAATCTATCTTTTTTATATTTATAAATACCTAGCAATACAATACGAAAATCTTTATTTCCCAGTTCACCAACAGTTGCAAAATTATCTACTATTCTTTGCGTGATGCCAAGTTCATCAATCTGTACATCAGAATTTTCACTTCGTAACTCATGAATAACTTCAAAAGCTACCGGTTTTCCTACCAACTCTTTAGTAATAAGACCAACTAACTCTTGCGGATATACAATACTGTTAATACCTGCAAAATCAAGCTTCTTACGATTAGAATCACTAATAAGTAAAGAGAGGATACAAATATTTTTATTAAAGGATCGAATTGTCAATGCCGTATAAACATTTTCAATATCATTTTCTCGTAAACAAAGAATTGACTTCACCTGTTTATCCATATCGATATTGAGTTTTTCATAACTCATAACACTTCCGGGATTATAATTTAATGCCGTATGCCCATCTTTTTTTGCTTTTTCTATTCGCTGTAAATTTTCATCAAGAACAATAATAGTATTCCCCGATGCTGACAATTTTCTTGCTACTTCTCTTGCTACTTGTTCATAACCACAAATAAGATAAAATTTTTTTAATTTTGAAACATCTTCTATCGTTTTAACTTCCCGAATTTCATCAAGTTTTTCAGTAAAAGCAGAAACAAAGAGTGAAGTAGTAAATGCAAGTACAGCAATTCCTGCTGTTATAACCAATATCGCAACAAAACGCCCTTCTTGACTTACCGGTACAATATCACCATAACCAACTGTTGATATAGTTACAATAGACCAATAAACAGCTTCATACAAAGTACTGACAGGTGAATTTGGATTATTTCCTTCCATTACATAAATCAATACTGATGAAATAAATATCACAACAGTTGCAAAAAGACCAAGTGTCAAAAACTCAAATTTTTTTGTAGCAAGTACGGATGAAAGAATTTGAAAACTTTTAGCATAACGAAAAAGTTTAAAAATACGAAAAAGTATAAAGATACGCAACAATCTAAGTTCATGAAAAAATGGTAAAATAGCAAAGAGATCAATTAATGCTTTTACAGTAAACATATAAGAGAGTTTTATTCGTAAAATTTTTAAAAAAGCTTTTGAGAGTTGCACATCTCTATGTAAAAAGGTATCATGTTCTGCACGAGCAACAATAATTTTACTCATACTGCTACTGACCCACCAACGTAAAATATACTCAATAAAAAATATAAATGAAATCACATAATTACTAAAATACATTAAATAATCATTTACGTGATATTTCACTTCACGAATGAGTACCCCCACACTGATAAAGATCAGTAAAATCATAAAAAGATCAAGATATTTTTTATACTTATATTTATCATTTTCAAGGATATTATAAAAAAAACGCTTACTCTTTTGATATGATTTTGATGTATCAAGAAAATAAGCAAAATCAAGTATCCAGCGTTTTAGCATCTTTTAACCCAGTTTTGCTTTTAAAATCTCATTTACAACCTGAGGGTTTGCACTTCCTTTACTTGCTTTCATAACCTGACCGACAAAGAAACCAAAAAGTTTCTCTTTTCCTGCTTGATACTGTTCAACTTTATCTTGATTTGCATTAATGATTGCATCACACATTGCTTCAATAGCACCTGTATCAGTCACTTGTTTGAGTCCAAGCGTATCAATTGCATCATCAACAATTACACTTTCATTCTCCATCAAGTAATCCAAAACTTCTTTTGCAGCTTTTCCAGAGATCGTTTTATCATCTATACGTTTGACCAAAAAGCCGAGTTTTTTTGCATCAACAGGAGCATTTGTCACGCTCATTTCACCTTTGAGACGTGCTAAAAATTCAACAGTTAGCCAAGTAGTCGCTGTTTTAGCACTCACACCATCTTCTTCCATCATTGTTTCAAAGAAATTTGCCATCTCTACAGCCGAAGTAATAACTGCCGCATCATAAGGCTTCATACCATACTCATTTATAAAACGATCTTTTTTTGCATCGGGAAGTTCTGGGATCTGTGTATATTTTTCCATCATCTCATCTGTTACAACACATTTGAGAAGATCTGGTTCTGGAAAATATCTGTAATCTGCAGCTTCTTCTTTTCCACGCATAGAACGAGTTTCAGATTTTATCTGATCAAAAAGACGTGTCTCTTGTACGATCTCTTCATCATATGTTCCATCTTCCCATGCTTCAACCTGACGAGCCACTTCTATTTCTATAGCTTTTTGGATAAATTTAAATGAGTTGATATTTTTGATCTCAACGCGGGTATAGAGCTTTTCATCTCCTTTTGGACGTATAGAGACATTTACATCAACTCTAAAACTCCCCTCCTGCATATTTGCATCACCGATATCTGTATAACGAACAATTGAGTGAAGTTTTTTTAAGTAGAGTATCGCTTCTTCGGCACTTCGCATATCAGGCTCACTTACAATTTCTAAAAGTGGTGTACCTGCACGATTGAGATCAACTTTTGAGATATCTCCATCATGAATATTCTTCCCTGCATCCGCTTCAATATGTGCACGATTTATACGAATTGTTTTATTTGATCCATCTTCAAAATCAATTTGCAATTTCCCGTCTTCTACTATAGGCGTATAGAGCTGTGTAATCTGATATGCAGAAGGAGAATCCGGATAAAAGTAAGATTTCCTGTCAAAATAAGAAACACGGTTTATAGTTGCATCAATTGCTGTTCCTAGCATAATAGATTTATGAACGACTTCCTTGTTAAGTACCGGTAATGCACCTGGGAGTGCCAAACATGTAGGGCAAGTATTTGAGTTTTGCTTATGATTAAAACTCGTAGGACACGAGCAAAAAAGTTTTGTTTTTGTATTGAGTTGAACGTGGACTTCAAGCCCTATAACGACTTCAAACATAATTATCCTTAGATGAAATAGATTAAATTAATAAATTTTATCTAATATTTGCTTTAAAAGATGTTATTTTGTATGTTTCGCGTAGATTTTTTCTAAAAGTTTTGTCTGTTTTTTTGCTTCTTGCAATCGTTGCTTATGTACTAATAATGCATCAAGAATTAAAATAAGAAAAAGAGAAAAGAAAATATAAAAAAGTGTAGATATTATCGCAAAAACAAGACTATATACGATAAAAATTTTAAAAGTAATAAGAGCACCAAAGAGGACAATAGCCCATGATGCTCCAAGCAAAAAGCTTATGATTTTTTCATAAATGTCTTTTTGCATAAGAGAATTTTTAGTGATCTTCTACAATAATTGCACCAGCAAGATAAACATATGTAAGCATCATAAAGATAAATGCCTGAAGAAATGCACCAAATGTTAAAAGACCAAAAGGAATAAGAGGCATAACCCAAGGAACAAGCATTAAAATTACTGCCAAGAACATATCATCACCTTTGATATTACCAAAAAGACGGAAGCTAAGAGAGACAATACGTGAAAAATGAGAAACAATTTCAACAGGAAACATCAACCATGCCAACCACCATACTGGACCAGTAAAGTGTTTAAAATACTTCATAACACCATGTGTTTTTATACCAACATAGTTATAGTAAACAAATACAGAAAGTGCTAAAGTAAGTGTCATATTAAGATTTGCAGATGGTGCTTCAAAACCAGGAATAATTCCTATAAGATTAGCTATACCAACAAAAAGACCGATTGTTGCTACAAGAGGAAGATACTTACGAGCATGAGATCTTCCCATAACATCCGTACCCATTTGTAAAACACCATCAATATATGCTTCCATCAGGTTTTGTGTACCTTTTGGTACTAGTTGTAAATTTGCCATTGCATATTTTGCCATTAAAACAGCTATTGCTGCTGCTAGAAACATATGTGTCAGAAAAAGAAAACTGTGATTTTCTGAGATTATTCCGAAAAAAGTAAAAATTTCACCCATAGGCTTGCTCCCTTGTCTTTAAAAATTACGGAATTATACTCTCTATTGCATTAAAATATTATAAGTCTTGCTATAATTACACAATAAAATTAAAAAAACGGAGTTAAATATGAAAATATTACAATCTATCGCCCTTATAAGCCTGAGTACTTCACTATTGTTAGCATCGCCACAGGGAATGCAACAAAAAAAAGGAAATACAGAATTAAAAAGTGTTATACAAACTGCAAAACAAAGCACAAAATTACTGCTGAAAACACTTGGTTCAAATATGAAAAAAAATATGAAAGCCGGTGGTCCTATGCAGGCATTGGATTTTTGCTCAAAAGAAGCGTACACACTGACTGAAAAAGTAAATAAAAAACTTCCTAAAGGCGTGAGTGTAAAACGAATTACTCTTAAAGAGAGAAATCCTGCGAATTTAGCACAAAAAGATGAAGCTGTAATACTGAAAGCACTTGCAAAACTTAAAAGTGCCAATGTTATTTTACCAAAGCATATTGTTGAGAAGGTAGATGCAGACACGTATAAGGTTTACAAACCTTTAGTAATTAATAAAAAAGTATGTCTTAAATGTCATGGAAATATTCAAAATAAAAAGTTAAAAGCTGAAATGAAAAAAAGATATCCACATGACAGAGCAACGCACTATAAAATGGGTGATCTTCGTGGAGCAATCGTTACAACAATAAAATCAAAATAGCAAAATTTCTTATGCCTGGGAGTCTATCAGACTCCTAAGCTTCTTCTTTTTCTTTGCATAAAATACTATTTGAAATAGCAATATAAAAGCAGCTTCCTTTATCATCACTTTCCCAAGAGAGCCTACCGCCTAAATATTTTGAAGCTATAATTTTTGACATATAAATTCCCAGACCCGTTCCATTTTTGGCTTTTGTACTGACATAGGGTTCCCCAAGTTTTGCTTTTATACTTGGATCTATGCCGCCACCGTTGTCGCATATTTTCAAAACAGTCTCTTTTTTCGTGCTTGTAGCACTTATAGTGATCTGTCCGTCTTGCATATTCTTTTCTTTGATGGCATCTTTTGCATTGTTAATGATGTTTATAAGCACCTGCATCAGTTGATTTTGATAGGTACATATTGCAATTTGAGCATTTTGTTCATATTGCAGTGCGATAGAATTATTTTCAAGAGATTTTCCAACCAGATGTTTTAATCTTTCTATAATTGCATCTAAACTAAGAAGTTCTCTTTCTTTCTCCGGTTTGAAAAAATTTCTAAAATCATCTATAGTGTGAGAAAGGTAGCGTGTCTGTTCATTCAGTGTTGCTATCAATTCCTCTAAAGATTCCGGTTTGATCGCTTCTTGGAGTTGTATTTGTGCCTGTATATTGTTTGATACCATAGAGATAACACTGAGTGGTTGTCTCCATTGGTGGGCTATCATAGAGAGCATATCTCCCATTGCCGCTTGTCGAGACTGGGCAAGCATCAGTTCCTCTTTTTTTTGCATCTCCGTAGTGTCAATAATAGCTATGAGGTAGATAGCTTTGCTGATAACATTATCATCATCAAGTTTTACCGCATTCAAAATTCCATTTCTTTGTTCGCCTGATTTTGTCCGAATAGAGTGTTTGAATTTTGGAAATTTTGTAGGGTTTTGGTAATACTCTTTCATTTGTAAGCGTGTCTCTTCATCACTTTGTGCAAAAAACTTTTCTATAAGCCTTTGTGTTGTTGGAATCTCTTCAAGTGTGTAGCCTGTGAGTTGTTCAAAAATTTTGTTAATAAGTAAAATTTCACCATCTTCATTAAATAGTATAATAGGGATAGGTGTTGTTTCTATCACTTTTTGAAATCTGCTTTTTTCTATTTCAAGCCGAAACATCAGCATTTTAGACTGAGTGATATCACGAATAATTTTTAACAAATACAAAGGCGTACCTACTTCATCTTTAAGAAGAACAACAGCCAGATTGACCCAAACAATATTGCCGTTTTTGTGCACATAGCGTTTTTCTATATTATAGCTGTTTCTTTCTCCATTAACTAACTCTTTAATCAGCTGTTTATCGGTATTTCTATCCTCTTCATAGGTGATATCTGACACATACATTTGCGTGAATTCTTCTTTTGTATAGCCAAGCAATTTTGAGAGATGTTCATTCGTATCTATCCACTTACCGTCAAGTGAGGCATGAGCAATGCCGATCTCGGCTTCTTCAAATGTCAGTTTGTAAAGATGCTCCTGCTCATAGAGCTTTTGTGTGAGTTTTTCTTCGTTTGTTATGTCAATCCCTGAGGTTATAATGCTTATTACAGTACCGTCTTTATCTGTGAGAGCGTTATTTGTCCAAGAAATGAGGTGTTCCTTGCCTTTTGTATCTATAATTTTATTTATATATTCTTTGACTTCTTCTCTATTACCAGAAAGAAGGGCGGTAAAAACATCTTTTACTTTACTCTGTATATATTTTGGTATAAAATTCTGTATAAAATTTTTGCCCAGAAGTTCTTTTTTTGAAGCGCCGAGTATCTTACAACCAGCAGGATTAATCATCTCAATATTTCCCTGCGTATCCAAAATCATAATGATTGTTCCAACGGTATTTATGTATAAATCAGCCAGTTTATGTTCTTCTTTCACTTCT
>JAMOSE010000047.1 GCA_027063215.1 Sulfurimonas sp.
AATTAGGCATAAATAAAAAATTAAGCGAGAATTCAATGGAAGTTATTCAAACAACTGATGCTTTTAAAGTACTTATAGAAGATATTAAAACAAATACACCTAATTACAGAGATCCTTTAGCATTTGGTATCTGCCGTGTAGATTTAGGACAACTCAATGTTGATAAAGCACTTCAAGCTACATACCCGATTATCAACTGGGATGAGAACTTTGGAAGTGCGGCTATCTTTGTAAGAGCACTACAAGAACAAGGTGTTGAAGTAGATTTCACTGCAACAGAAGTTGTATGTACTATCAACTTGGCATTTTTAAAAGCATGTCTCAATGCTTTTACACCATACTCTGATGAAGCATATGGTGATGCGCATAAAAATATTCAAGTCGTTTCAGCACTCTATTCTCAGATAGTAAACAATGGAATGTTAGAGGGTGAGTTTAAAGTATGTTTTATTTTCGATGATGCACCCCTTCAATCTGTAGAAGCAACATATCTTAAACTATACGCAATCAGTTTGGCAAAAGTCGGTCTTCGTGAGATCTGTCTTGATGGTGCTTTTGGAGCACTTCCTAACGTTGCATGGTCAAATGGTCAGCCAATTGAACTTGATTACCTCAGAGAGTTTGAGATTGAATTAAAACTCTCTGGTGAGTACCCACATATTGATTTTGTAGATAAATTCCCAAGATTTTTACAGCATATCATTCCTGCAGACAATACACGTATACTCGATACTTCAAAAGTTCGTTTTGGTGCACAACTTGCAGCCGGTACGACTGTAATGCCTGGTGCTTCATACATTAATTTTAATGCCGGTACTACTGGTGTAAGTATGGTTGAGGGTCGTATCAGCTCATCTGCAATTGTTGGTGATGGCAGTGATGTTGGTGGTGGTGCTTCAATTTTAGGTGTACTTTCAGGAACAGATGGTAACCCTATCAGTGTTGGTAAAAACTGTCTTTTAGGTGCAAATTCTGTTTGTGGTATTCCTTTAGGTGACGGATCAATTATCGATGCAGGTCTTGCGATTTTAGAAGGAACAAAAATTGGTATCTATCCAGCTGAGTTGGAGAAAATCAAAGAGGTAAACAAAGGTATAGAAATTGAAGGTGAGATCTTCAAAGGAAAACAACTTGCAAACCTTAACGGTCTTCATTTTAGACAAAATTCTCTTACAGGGGAGATCACAGCTTCTCGTTCAACAAGAGAAGTGAAACTCAACGCTGAACTTCACTAGCCAAAAACAGAGCATATTTATGTATGCTCTGCTCTATCTTTACGCATATACTTTAGGAGCATTCAATGAATATCTCGTCAAATATAGCTTCTCTTCAAGCAAATCAAACTTTTATGAATACAAATGCAAACAATATTGCAAATGTAAATACAGATGGTTTTATACCTCAAAGCACACAAATTACAGATAATGGATCTACTAAGAGTCAAACAAACATTACAAAAGAGATCACAGATCAAGTAATTATTAGCGGAGTGAATGAAGCTAATGTCTCTGCTATTAGAACACAAGATGAGATGTTTGGAACACTTCTAGATATAAAAGCATAATCTTTACTTTTTTCTTCCTTGTTGCGTTATAATATTCATACTCTGTAGACTTGAAAGAATAGAGGCATTTGTATCATAATTGTGTAAAGAACTCCCTACTCTTAACGTACTAAAAATAGGTTTTCCAATAATAAATCTTCCCTCTTTGCCATCTTCTTTTGTTTTAATTCCCCATACATTATGAAAAACAATAACTTTGTTATTTTTTATACCTACATACAATAAAATATGTCCTTTTTTATAAAGTAATGTTTCAAAAGGTACTGCTTTTTCTTTAATAATATGAATCTTTTCTTGATCACTTAGATTTTTTAAAGAGATTACCCTGCCTATTTGACTTTGTCTGTATGAATTACGTGGTAACCATATACCAAAAGGTGCAAAAAAATCCCGTAAAGTTGAAGAACAATCTCGCTGATCGTACATGCCACCCCATCCATACTTTACTTGAGATATCTCATTAAAAATTTGTTCTATATTTGTTTTATTAAATTTTAAAATTCCTTCATGCAGTACTTTTTTTGATACCTTAGAACGTATATAATAGGCTTTATTATTTTTATAATTTGTTATAGTTAAAACAATATAATCATTTTTCGTTTCATTTATTTTCGGAAGAAGCATTCCTATACGAGAACGAAAAATAAAATTACCTTCTTCATCATAAATTGCAACTCCTTCTTTTATAAAAAATTCCTTTACGGCCTCTTTATAAAACTCTGTATATTTTTGTGGTACGAGTGCAATATCCCGTGTTTTTACCCATCCAAAAGTAAAACTACTCTCTACAAATACCCACTCTTTATCTGTTGAATAATGTGAAATTAAAAGAGGTTTATTCGCTGCAATTAAGGAGTTTTGTAAATAGTCAAAAGGGAACCCCTCACCTGCTTTTTGAGGATCCAAAAAGAGTGGTTCTTGTGTTGGGAAAGCTCTTAGATTAACTGTTGTAAGAGTAATAGCTCTTTTGTTCAGTGTTGCAAAATCTTGGAAATTTGAATATTTATTTATATATTCAAAAAAACTTTTTTGCAGTTTTTGCAGATTTTCACCGTAACTGTTTTCTGCATTAAATGCTTTGTATGCCCATTTTGCATCTTTGAGACGAATATCTATTTTTGGAATATTCCATGGTAAAAAATAATATTTTTCAAATTGCTCCAAAGAAGAGATATATCTTTCTTGCTTAAAAGCAAAGAGATATGAACTGATATTTTGATCAATATCATGTAAATCACTGATTGACTTATGAATAAGTGCTCTTTTTTTTATAGAAGATTCTTGTTTTTTGACAATGCTCTCTTTCTTTGCACATCCTATAATGAAAAAAAAGATAAATACAAGATAAAATAATTTCAAGAAATCTCCTTAATTAACATCACCAAATCTACTAACAACTCTTCCTATTACTTCTATATCATTAGGATGAAGTACTTGAGTAGGATAAACAGAATTATCTGATATAATATCTATCATACCATCTATTCTTTTTTGAATACGTTTAATAAAAAGCCCTGCTTCCGTTCGTATAGTAAAGATACCACCTCGATTGAGATCTGTTTTATTACGATTTATAAATACGATGTCATTATAAGCAAATGTAGGTTCCATGGAATCTCCTGAAACATTAATAGCTTCAATATTTTTCAATTCTCTTTCACCTCCTAACATAAAAACAAACTGCTGAGGGATTTCAAGTGATTCCATTGATTCAAATTCATTTTCTGCACCTCCTCCCGCACTTGCATTGATATCAGTATAGTATTTGATCATATAATTATTTGTAGCTTCTACAAGACTTTCAGGAGACTGTCCATAAAGCATCCAGTTAATAGATATACTTCTTTTTGCACAAAAATCAAGAAGCTCTGTAAAAGGTATTTTATTTCGTTTTTTCATAGTTGCAAAATTCATTTGTGAAATACCAAGTACTTCAGCAACATCTTTATCAAAAACTTTTTTTGGTGCAAATTCTGCTGAGATAATACTTTTTATCTCCTCTACTATATTAGTAAAACTATTCATATCAACTCCTTTTTATAAGTATAATGTAATATTGAAATAAAATCAATATTTCTTTTGCAAATTGTCATATTTTTAAGAATAATGTGTATTTTTATGTAATATTTTTTGAAATGAGTAAAAAAGGATTTATGATGTTACTTCTTATTAAAAATGCAGAAACACTTTTTGAGAGCTTTGAGAGTACAATGGAGTTGTGGGCAGAAAAACTTTTTTAAGAGTTTTTCTTTTTGTCAGCACTTTCTTCTTTTTCTCTTTGTGCTTCACGTTCAGCTGATTTTGTTTTATGGTAACCACCAAAGATAAAAATCATAAAAAGTAAAAAAAGTATAAGCATAACAGTATCAACGAAAGGATTCATTTTAAGCCTTGTTAAATGTAGAGTAATTTTGACGAATAGCATCATAAAGAACTATTCCAGTAGAAATTGCCAGATTTAGGCTACGTCCCTCTTTTGTCATAGGAATTGTAATATTTTGATCTTTATATCTGTTTAAAATATCTTCAGGAATTCCTGCCGTTTCACTTCCAAAAAAGATAAAATCACCTTCTTTAAAATCTGCTTCAAAGTAGGGTCTGTCTGTTTTTGTTGTAGCAAAAAAAGCATTATCTGCAATAGTATTATTGGCAAAAAATTCATCAAGATTTTCCCAAACATGCAAATCAAGCTTATTCCAATAATCAAGTCCGGCACGACGTACCGCTTTTTCATCTATATCAAAACCAATCGGTTTAATAAGATGCAATGACGCCCCTGCATTAACACAAAGTCTGCCAATAGCCCCTGTATTGTTTGGAATTTGTGGATGAACCAATACTAAATTAAATGCCATTAAAAAATCACCGTTCTATTTGCATAAACAAAGATCCTGTCTTCAAGAGCAAGCTTCAGAGCTCTTGAGAGGACAACTTTTTCCACATCTCTCCCAAGTCTTTGCATATCTCTCCAACTGTAAGCATGATCAATATGTTTGACATCTTGTGCGATAATCGGCCCTTCATCAAGATTGTTATTTACAAAGTGTGCTGTGGCACCAATTATTTTCACACCTCTATCATATGCCTGTTTATAAGGATTTGCACCTATGAATGCAGGTAGAAAAGAGTGGTGAATATTGATAATCTTTCCTTCATATTCTTCTACAAAACGAGGTGTTAAAATACGCATATATTTTGCAAGAACAATATAATCAAGATCTTTAAATTCATTGATGGTTTCTATAATTTTATCTTCATGTTCTGCACGTTCAAGCCCTTCATGTGAAATAGTAATATAGGGAATATTAAACTTCTCTACAAGAGATTCAAGTTTATCATAGTTTGAAATAACAGCTAAAATATTTGCATCCAACTCCCCTGCTTCATGACGAATTAAAATGTCACCAAGAGCATGAAGTTCTTTTGTAACCATAAGAATAATATTTTTCTTTTTGGGTTCAATCACTTTAATACTTGCACTTGTCGGTAAAACCTGTGTAACAGCATTTAGGAGTTCATTTTTATCAACAGCACCATCAACAACAGAACGCATAAAGAATTTATTACTCTCTTTATCAACAAATTCACTGTTTGAGAGTATATTGAGATCATAATTATAAAAAACACTTGATACTTTATGCACCAAACCTTTTTCATCATTTGCATCGATTAGTACACGGTATTGGCTCACTGTATCTTTCCTTTTTCTAATTTTTCAACTCTTGCATCAATAGTAGCAAGTGTATACTCTAAAAAATTAAGCGTCATATCAATTTTTGCTTCAATATTGGTATTATTTGGAGCTTGAAAACCCTCAAAAAGAACCAATAATCTTTCTCGAATAGAGTTTAAATAGATCAATTCACTCTCTACTGAAGCGTTTGTAGCACAATGATCTTCTTCTATTAAAGACTCTTCTTGCTTTGGTATGACATTTTTCTTTTGAGTTTTTGGAGTTTGTTCGACTTTTTGAATCTCTTGGACATCTTCTTCCATCTCTGCCAAGGTAGAGAGTATTACATCTTTTAATTCCATGCTTTAAGTAACCACCTTTCAAACTCTTTAAACTCTATATCTGTATCCATCTTTATAAAGAACTCTTTCATTTGAGAATTGACACCCAAAAATTTTTTACGCATTCCAGATAATCTTCTTATGGCAATTTTGGCATCAGAATTATTCGGATCTTTTTTGAGTATCCCCTTATAAATCTCCAATGCCTCCTCTTTTAAACCTTGCAGTTCATAAATGTTTGCCAGTGTAAGAGTCTGCATATTTTATTCTTATTTTTCTATATAGTTCGCAATAATTGAGCCCATTTCGCTCGTTGAACAGATCTCTTTTGCATCAAATTGAGCAAGATCTTGAGTTCTATACCCTTCACTCAGTGCACGTTTAATGGCTGCATCAATTTTATCTGCTGCTTCATTTTCGCCAAGTGCATAACGAAGCATCATAGAAGCTGATGAAATAGTTGCGATCGGGTTAGCAATTCCCTGCCCTGCAATATCTGGAGCTGAACCGTGGATTGGCTCATATACACCAATTTTAGCACCCACAGAAGCTGATGGTAAAAGTCCGATAGATCCTGAAAGCATTGATGCCTCATCACTTAAAATATCTCCAAAAATATTTCCAGTAAGCATAACATCAAACTGTTTTGGATCACGAATAAGCTGCATTGCGGCATTATCAACATACATATGAGAAAGTTCTACTTCAGGATACTCTGTTGCAACTTCTTCAACAGTCTCGCGCCATAGTTGAGAAACATCAAGTACATTTGCTTTGTCAATTGAACATACACGTTTATTCCGTGTCATTGCTATTTTAAATGCTTGATGTGCGATACGCACAATTTCATCACGGCTATATACCATAGTATTCCAGCCCTTCTTCTCATCTCGCCCTTTTGGTTCACCAAAATAGATACCGCCGATAAGCTCACGAACTACCATTAAATCTACACCTTTGACAATCTCAGGTTTGAGTGATGATGCATTTGTAAGCTCATCATATACAACAGCAGGACGTAGATTTGCATAAACACCAAGCTCTTTTCTAAAACGTAAAAGTCCACTTTCAGGACGTTTTTCACGAGGAAGATTATCCCATTTTTCACCACCGATTGCACCAAAAAGTACTGCATCAGAGTTTAATGATCCGGAGATAGTCTCTTGTGGAAGAGGATCCCCTGTAATATCATAAGCAATTCCACCCATTAAAAGATCTTCATAGTTAAAGCAAAAACCACAGTATGAAGCTACTGCATCAAGTACTTTTACCGCTTCATCAATGATCTCAGGACCTATTCCGTCCCCTTTTATGAGTGCTATTTTATATGTTTTCATCTATTTTTTACCTTCTATTTCATTTTGTGCAAAATTCATCAGTCCACCTGCATCAATAAGTTCTTGCATAAACTCTGGAATTGGTGTGAAACTGTATGTTTTATTTGTTGATTTATTAGTAATGGTACCTGCATTCATATCAATGCTGATTTCATCACCCTCTTTTATCTCTGAAGCCTCCTGAAGCTCAAAGATAGGAAGTCCCATATTAAAAGCATTTCTATAGAAAATTCTTGCAAATGTTGGTGCAACAATTGCAGCAACACCGGCAGCTTTTAGTGCGATTGGAGCATGTTCACGTGAGCTTCCGCAACCAAAGTTTTCATCAGCAACAATAATATCACCTGGAGTCATTTTATTTACAAACTCTGGGTCAGCATCTTCCATAACATGTTTTGCCAACTCCTCAGGTACTGAAGTATTTAAGTAACGTGCAGCTATGATTAAGTCTGTATCGATATCTTTACCAAATCTCCAAACTTTACCGTTTATGTTTGCTTTTTGCATATAAATTCCTAATGTTTTACTAAAATAATTTTGCGATTATAGCGAAATAGTTGTTTGAAGTTGATTAAATTAAATAATTTTGCCTTGATATTAAAAAGTATCAAGGCTGTTTTAGGGAAGAATTATCGCTTGAGGTTATTTACAGTTTGTAGCATTTCATCACTTGTGGTAATGATTTTTGAGTTAGCATCATAAGCACGTTGACCGGTAATGAGATCAGTGAGTTCAACAACAAGTTCAACATTGGAAAGTTCTACAAAACCCTGACGAATTGTTCCTAGTCCATCAACTCCGGGAATACCCTCAACAGGTTGTCCTGAAGCATCTGTTTCAATATAAAGATTATCTCCCATAGAGTGAAGTCCGGCAGGATTTATAAAACTTGTTGTTTGAATTTGACCAATCTGTGTTGCTTGAGTCTGTCCCGGTTGTACCACAGTTACTGTTCCATCTGTACCAATACTGATACTTGTTGCATCAGGTGGAACTACAATTTGTGGAATAAGATAGTATCCGTCACTATTAACAATTGAACCATCTTGATCAAGTTTAAAAGCACCATTTTTTGAATAAACTTCTGTACCATCTGGAAGTTCGAGTTTGAAAAAGCCACGTCCTGTAATAGCAATATCCAACTGGTTGTCAGTCTGTTTCAAACTCCCTTCTGAAAATATCTTATTAATTGCAGTAGGACGGACACCAAGCCCTACTTCAATTCCTGTCGGTGATTTGGTCGTATCACTTGTTGAAGTCCCTGCATACTCCATGACATGATACATAAGATCTGCAAACTCTGCACGTCCTTTTTTAAAACCTATGGTATTAACATTGGCAATATTATTAGCAGTTGTATCTATCTGTGTCTGCATTCCAAGCATTCCTGTTGAAGCAGTATATAGTGATTGCATCATAGTATTTGTTCTCCCTTACTCTTAAGCTTTTCTTGCAATTTTTTCTATTGCATCTTTATTCATATCATTCATTTGTGTATCCATCGCTTTTTGATACATTCCAACAAGTCGGTTCGTTTCAATGAGTTGCGTCATCATTTTAACAGCATTAACATTACTCTTTTCAACAAAACCCTGTACAACGCCTCCACTCTCTTCATTGTTTTCAAGTCTGCTCATATTCTCAAGTTTATAAAGATTGTCCCCCTCTTTTTGCAGATATTTTACATTATCTACACTGGCGATAAAAAGCTTTTTATTCTCTGTCATTGTTACACTACCAGGAACATTGGTATATATCTGACCATTTTTATCTATTTTAATTACACTGTCAACTGTTGAGAACTCAATCCCCTCTTTAGAGTCAAAATAATCATCACCCAAAACCTCATAACCCTCTTTTGTGATAAGTTTTCCTTCATCACTCAGTGTAAACGAACCATCTCTTGTCAAACGAACACCTTCTGGAGTCTTGACAGCAAAGAAAAGATTTTCACGTGATAAAGCCAAATCAAGCTGATTCGATGTTTTTTTCATATTTCCAACTGAAAAATCAGTATATGCTTCAACTATCTGTGGAGATTTTGTCATAGTTCGGTTTAAAAATTTTGCAGCATCTTTTGTATTGTCTTCATTTTCTAGTTCATCTCTTTTTTCTTTATAAAGACGCATAAAATCGCCAACAATAAGATTATCTTCTTTGAAACCGTTTGTATTGGCATTTGCAAGATTGTTTGAAATAGTCTCAATCCTGTTGAATTGAGTAACCATTCCAGCAGCGGAACTGTAATATCCTGTTTGCATAAAACACCCTTTGTAAGCTTATTTACAAGTTTTAAAGCAAAGGGTGTTCCAATTATAAATAATTACCAAAAAGTAAATATTTTGTTTTCATAAAAAAGTACAGTTTAAGAATGTTTCGGTATAATCCACCTTTTAAAAACCTTAAATCGTGGAGCAGCCTCCGAATGACAGCCAAAGAACTCAACAAAGCACTAGAAACCTTTTTTCAAGAGCATAAATCAAAAGATTGTATTACATATGAATCAATTATTGATCTTTTTGAAAAACAACCTACTGCCGCACAAGCAAAAAATATTTTAAAACTTGCAAATAAACACAACAAATGTCTCTACACTTCAAGTGAACATGCAAAAAAACTCAATGATCAAGAAGCAGAAGCACGCCGTGATGCACAACGAAAAATGCTTCAAGATAATGAAACTGACAAATTTGATATTCTCAAAGAGCATGAACTCCTTGAGTGGTCACGTTCTGATTCACCAGTACGTATGTACCTTCGTGAAATGGGTCAAATCCCACTACTTACAAAAGAAGAAGAGATTGAAATCTCGAAAAAAATTGAAGCTGGAGAAAGTATTATTATCGATGCTATCTGTTCAGTTCCTTATCTTATTGACTTTATTTTAGACTATAAAGAACCGCTTATCAATCGTGAAAGACGGGTAAAAGAGCTTTTTAAATCTTTTGAAGATGAAAAAGATGATGATGGTGACGATGCGGCTGAGAGTGAGAGTAAAACACTTTCTGCAAAAGATAAATCTCGTGTCGAAAAAGTAACAACAAGCTTTAAAGCTCTTGAAAAAGCAAAAAAAGATTGGCTGAAAACTTTAGAGAAAGCTCCTCAAAATCTTGACAATGATGAATTGACAGAAGAGATTGTTCATTTTTATCTAACAGTCACTTGGAAAAAAGCAATTCTTAAAGAAAAATTATTAGATCTCGGTCCTACTTCAAAACTTATCAATGAACTTGTAAAAGCTATGGAAACTGCACTTAAATCTGATGAAGGCTATGATAAAGAACTTAAACGTCTTGAGTATAAACTTCCTCTTTTTAATGCAACACTCAAAGCAAATCATAAAATTTTGGTTGAAAAGATTCAAGATCTTACAAAAGAAGATATTGCAAATATGGTTCCTGAAGCTACAATGGTTTCAACCTATATGGAGATCAAAAAACTTGTTCAGACAAAAGAGGCAAGTAAAAACTCATTTGATATGGAACCGGAAAAACTTGCAGATATTTTAGAGCAGATCAAACGTGGTAAAAATATCTCTGAAATCGCAAAAACAAAGATGGCAAAATCAAATCTTCGTCTTGTTGTATCTATTGCCAAACGTTATACAAATAGAGGTTTACCGTTCCTTGATCTCATTCAAGAGGGAAATATCGGACTTATGAAAGCTGTTGATAAGTTTGAATATCAAAAAGGATATAAATTTTCAACCTATGCTACATGGTGGATTCGTCAGGCAATCAGCCGTGCTATTGCAGATCAGGCACGTACAATTCGTATTCCTATTCATATGATTGAAACAATTAACCGCATTAATAAGATTATGCGTAAACACCTTCAAGAGCATGGAAAAGAGCCAGATGTTGATACAATTGCAACAGAAGTTGGTCTCTCTGTTGAAAAAGTTAAAAATGTTATCAAAATCACAAAAGAGCCTATCTCTCTTGAAGCACCTATTGGAAGTGAAGATGATGGTCGTTTTGGTGACTTTATTGAAGATAAAACTTCTCTAAGCCCATCAGATGCAATCTTAAAAGATGATTTACGTATTCAGATTGAACATGTTTTAGAACAACTCAATGAGCGTGAGAAAGCAGTTATTAAACTTCGCTTTGGAATTATGGATGACGAGAGTGACAGAACACTTGAAGAGATCGGTAAAGAGCTTAGTGTAACTCGTGAGCGTGTTCGTCAAATCGAGTCTTCTGCCATTAAAAAACTCAAGCACCCTAAAGTTGGTCGTAGGCTTAAGAACTATATCGAAGAGTAGCCATGACTTTAGAGCAACAGTGGATAGAGTATGACTATAACCCTTTCATTCTCTTTAATGCCAATGGAAAGATAGAGTCTCTCAATGCTGAGGCACAATTCCTTCTTGGTGTAACCACTGCAGCTGAGCTTTTTGATCTTGCTAAAACATATGCAAGTATCAGTTTTGGATTTAAAACAACTCTTATAGAGCTTCAGTATGGCAGATATAAGTTTTTTGGTCTGACTGTTGGTTATCAAGATGAAGAACAGATTGGTCTTAAGCTCTATCAAGCTCCTTCTTATAAATTGACAGCTACAAAGCTAAATGGTGAATTGATAAATATCTTTACCATTATTGATCTTTGTATTGCTACAAACTCTATAAATTCTGAAATTAACTTTAAAAAAGATTTTGATCCGACAATTCCTGATGTAATTATAGATTCAAACAACCTTATTAAACTACTCAATAAAATTTATGAATACTTTAGAGAAAATGATACCATTGTTACAAAGGTTTTTTTCAGAGTCGGTGAACATATTAAATTTGAAGATAAAAAGTACAGTATCTTTTCTATTGCTGTAAAAGCAAAAAATGTTGATCCAACAAAAATAAATGAGTTAGAAATTCTTGCGAAAAACAGTAACTTCTACATAGATATAAATGAGGAACAAGTTATCATCAATCTTCCAATGATATTGCCATCTGACAGCAAACTAATACATAGCAGTAACCCATAAAGAGGCAATAACTACTTAAACAAAAAGCTCTTTTGCCATAAAAGAACCTGTGATAACACCTACAAAGAGTGATGGCAAATAAGCCCACAAATCCAAAATATTGTTATTTTTCAGTGCTATAAAACCTAAAATCAAAAAGAGATAAGGTACAACTCTAAAGATAGAGAGACTCCCTTTGATTCCATGTTTCATATTTTTGGCATTAAATATTTTTACTTTTGCCTTCTCTTCTTTAACAATCTCTTTAAGATTAAGCTCCTCTGGTGGAGCATCATTGATCTCTTTGTCATCATAGAGTTCATGGGGATCTTCAATTTTATCAAGCAGATCTCTATCCTCTACATATTCACCGGATGCTACCTTTGCCAAAACCATTTGTTTATATGCATATGAAGCGCCAAGGATAATAAAGAGTGCAGAAAAAAATGCCACCTCTATGTTTGCGAAAAATGCCGGTGAATAGAAATAGCTTGCAAAGATAAGAAGTTGCACTATAACAAAGATACTAATAGCTTTTTTCACCATAATCCTCATCATCTTCATTATCATCATCGATCTGTTTTTTGATAGCATAGCGAGGCTCTTTTGCCAACTCTTCATACGCTTTATACTGTTTGGAGTACGCTTTATAGACATTTAAAATAGCAGCTGCGATCCCAATAGCTACACCAATCCAAAAAGTCCATCCTATACCTGTAAGATTTTTAAGTAACCAGCCAATACCAAGCCCCATAAGAACAGCAACAACCATAGAGATCCCTAAGGAAAGGCTGTCTGCTGCTTCAATAATGGATTTTACTTTTGGTTTTGGTTCTTGTTCATTTTCAGCCATTTTTTATAGCCTTAAAAACACGCTGACTTGCTTCTATAGTATCTTCTATCATTGCATCTGTTGTTGCAGTAGAGATAAATCCTGTTTCATAAAGAGAGCAAGCAAAGTAAAAGCCCTCATCAAGCATAGCCGCATGAAACTTTGCAAAAAGTTCCGCATCTGATTGTGTTGCATCCTTGAAATTTTTCACAGGATTTTCGTTAAAGAAAAAACCAAACATACTTCCTCGTGTATCTACTTGCATTGCAATGCCCTCTTTTGCAGCAGCCTCTTTCATTCCTTCTACAAGACGAACAGCTCGTGCATTTAAAACATCTATAATTTTTGCATTAGCTTTGAGCTTTGTAAGTGCTGCATATCCTGCTGCCATTGCAACTGGATTCCCTGAGAGTGTTCCTGCCTGATAAACCGGACCTTCAGGAGAGAGTTTTGCCATAATCTCACGACGAGCACCAAAAGCACCAACCGGCATACCGCCACCTATTACTTTCCCAAGTGTTACAATGTCTGGTTTTACACCTGTAATAGACTCAGCCCCATGCAGTGTTGCACGAAAACCACTCATTACTTCATCAAAGATTAAAAGTGTGCCATTTGCATCACATAATTCTCTTAACTCATGTAAGAATTCCTTATCTGCAGGAACAAGCCCCATATTACCGGCAATCGGTTCAATAATAACACAGGCAATATCATTTGAGTCTGCAAAACACTGTTTTACGCTCTCAATGTTGTTGTACTCTGCTAAGAGCGTATGCTTTGTAAAGTCAGCCGGAACACCAGGACTTGATGGGTTGCCAAAAGTAGCAGCACCACTTCCTGCCTGAACTAAAAGTGCATCAGAGTGTCCATGATAACACCCAGTAAATTTCACAATATCATCACGTCCCGTAAATCCACGTGCCAAACGAATAGCACTCATAACAGCTTCTGTACCACTGCTTACAAAACGGACCTTGTCAATAGAGTCAAAAAGATCCACTACCATCTTCGCAAGCTCAGTTTCAGCAAGTGTCGGTGCACCAAAACTAAGTCCATGTTTTACCGCATCAATTACTGCTGCTTCTATAGTCTCATCTCTGTGACCAAAAATGAGAGGTCCCCATGATTGAACAAAGTCAACATACTTGTTTCCGTCAATATCTTTGAGATAACCACCCTCACCTTCACTGATAAAAATCGGTGTACCACCTACACTACTAAATGCACGTACAGGTGAATCAACACCACCGGGAATTAACTCCTGTGCTTCAGCAAATGCTTTTTTTGATGCTTCTGTATTCATTAAAAACCTTATAGTAATTATTTTTCTTATTATATCTAACCTTACGTTAATATTGATTTGATACAATCTTAAAAATAAATTATTCTGGGGTTTTTGTGAACAGATCCACCTTTTCTCTTTTTGTTGCCATTCTGATTCACTTAGTACTCTTTTTACTTTTATGGATTATTTTTTCTACTGCATCAACCGATATTCACAAACAAGAAAAAAAACAAGAAAAAAAGATTAAAATCTCTTTAAGAGAGATGCCTCTCAAACAGAAAAAATCCGGTCTTACAAAAAAGAAGAACATTCCCAAACCTAAAATTGCACCGCCAATGCCAAAAGGATCGCAGCTGAAAAAAATTGTTAAAGCTGCAAAACCAAATAAACCCGTAAAGTATGAATCTAAAAAATCAGCGAAAAAACCAAAACACAACAAACATAAAAAGCCGCTAAAGAAAAAAGTCGTCAAAGCAAAGCAAAAACCCAAAAAAATAAAACCATTACTACAAAATAAGCCCTATATTCCTCTTTTAGAAGCAAAAAATGAGACAAATACAACAAGAAAAAGAGTAAAAAAAGAAGCAAAGAAAAAAGAAGCTTTGGCATGGCTCTATAAAGATGTTGCAAAAAAAGAGACAAAAGAAACAAACAAAAATAGAAATAACGGAAGCAATATTTCACAAAATATTAAAGAACTCTATGGAGAAGAATTTGGAAAACTCACTCCCGGACAACAGAAGTATATCTTAGATAATCAAGAGATTATGCGCCGTATTACCCAACAGGTACTCATTCGTGTTGCACGGGTGAATATTCCAAGAGATCTTCGTGTAAATCGTCATAATGTTGTAGAGTTTAAACTCCATCCAAACGGAGATATGACAGACTTTAAGTTTCTCTCAAAAAGTGGCTATTATATTCTTGATGATACAACAAAAGAGACTATTGAATATGCCTACAGCAGATATCCTCATCCAAAAGAGACAACACTTATTCGTTACAATGTATTTTATAATTTAGCCGGATATTAATAACTTTCAAGAGAAATTAAGCTACAATAACATAATTCCTATATTAAGGTTACTTTTTAATGCAAAAAACAACGCTCTCTTCTCTATTTATAAGCATCACACTGCTTCTAAGTGCTTGTTCTAGTGAGACAACCCAGACACAAAAAAAAGAAGCTCCTCCACTCAAGGTTAAAACGATTACAGTTGAGACAAAAAATGTTCCTATATGGAGTCGTTTTACCGGTAAAACACGTGCAAGTTCGCATCAAGAAGTTCGTGCCCGCATCTCCGGTGTATTAGAAAAAATCTATTTTCAAGATGGGCAACTGGTTAAAAAAGGACAAAAGCTCTTTAAAATTGAGCAAGATCAATATATTGCTTCACTCAATGCTGCAAAAGCACAAAAAGCACAAGATGAAGCAGCGCTTGCACTTGCAAAAGCTGATGTTGCACGCTACACCCCTCTTGTAGAAGAGGGTCTGGCTCCTCGTGCAACACTTGAGCAGTATCAGGCAAAACTGGCATCACTCAGAGCTGCTATACAAGGGGATCGTGCAAAGATACGTGAAGCTAAAATCAAACTTGGCTATACCATTGTTCGTGCACCCATTTCTGGACGTGTAAGTGCAAGAAGAGTCGATGTTGGAAACCTTGTCGGTCAAGGTGAATCAACACTTTTAACAACTATTATGCGTATTGATCCTATCTATGCCTACTTCTCACCATCGCAAAATGATGTACAAATTATGCAAAAATATAAAGACAAACAAAAACCTAGTGCATTTATTGAAGTAGATAATTCTTTAGAAAAAATAAGACTTGATGGTTATGTTGACTTTTCAAACAATATGGTCGATCCTCTCACTTCAACGATTACTATGAGAGCAACCATGGACAATCCAAAAGGAAAAGTACTTCCTGGTACTTTTGTTTATGTTAATGTGTTTGTCACAGATAAACATAAATTTAAAATGATTCCACCAGAGATTATCTTTAATGATCAACTTGGAAAATTTGTCTATATAGTTGACAGTAACTCCACGCTAAAAAGAGCTGACATTACTACAGG
>JAMOSE010000048.1 GCA_027063215.1 Sulfurimonas sp.
AACATTGCTTTTACATCATCAGCAACAAATACGGCATTTGAACCTGCAAGTTTTGAGACAGTCATTGTGATCTGTGGAGTAGTAAAGAGTTGCTTTTCTTGTTTCATTACAAGTGAAGCACTCTGTTTATTTTGAAAGTCAATGCCATCTTCAACAGTTGCAACGTCACGAAGGTAAATTGGACTTCCCATATATTGAGCAATAATAATGTTTTTAACATCTTCAATACTCTCAATAGCATTTTTAACACCAAATACAACAAGTTTTCCATCTTTTGTCGGTGTATCAACATTAGGAGCGATCTTGGCAATTGCCTGAATGCCCTGCATAATTTGCCCTAAAGAGATATGAAAACCTTTTAATTTTGAGAGGTCAACATTAACATTGTATTGTTCCTTATGTGCACCTTTGAAGGTCGTTTTTGAGACATTATTTAGCTGACTGATCTCTTTTTTAAGATTTTGGATTGTCGCTAGATATTTTGGATAGGAAAGTTTTGAATTTTTATCTTTCCAAAAAGCAAGTGTTATAATAGGAATATCAATATCTATATCAAATGGTTTTACAAGTGGTTGCATAATGCTTTTTGGCATTTTATCCATATTTTGCATTACTTTGTCGTAAAGTTTGAGGTTAGAGATCTCACGATTTTGTCCAATGTAGTACATAACATTAACAACAGCAACATTCTCCATACTCATAGAGTAGATATGTTCAACCCCTTTGATCTCACGCAGCTTTTGTTCAAGAGGATCTACGATAATTTTTTCAACCTGTTTTGGGCTCATTCCCGGAGCGACAACAATAACACTTCCCCCACTGATAGCGATCTGTGGATCTTCTTCACGCGGCATAACTTCGAGTGAAATATACCCCAGTATCAATAAAAATACTGCAAGAAGTGCTGTTAAAGGGTTATATAAAAAACCTTTGGCAAGTTTTCCTGCATAATCTATGACTTTAATATGCGATAAATCTTTTTCTTTCATATTAGTCTGCCTTTATGTCAACTGTGGCATACATACCTGGAAATATTTTATTGTTATGGTTTTTATTAAAACTGATTTTTATTTTAAATGTATGCGTCATAGGATTAGAGCTAGGAATAATCGCATTGATTTTTCCAATTGTTTTCAATCCTATGGATGGAATGGTAACTTTTACTTTTTTCCCATAACTAATAGCTCCAAGATTGCTTTCACTAATCTCAGCTAAAATTTTAAGATCTGAAAGATCAGAGAGGATAATAGCCGGCATACCAGGCATTGCCATTTCACCGACTTTTATGCTTTTTCGAACAATAACACCATCATTTGGTGCTTTGATTACAAGATATTTGTACTGGTTTTCTACCTCATGCAGTCTTGCTTTTGCAATATTTATCATGTCTCTAAGATTTTTTTCTGCTAGCTCAAGATTTTCCACTTCATACTTTGAAACCATATCTTTTGCAAGTAAGCGTCTATGGCGTTCAAGGTTGATTTTTACATTATTGTACTGGTTCTCATACATCTGTAGTGAGAGTTCGGCTTGACGTTTTGCAGAATCTATTTCACGTGAGTCAATCGTATATAAAATATCGCCACGCTTGACTTTTTCGCCTTCACTTATATTTACTTTTGTTACAAAGCCCATAAAACGGCTTGTTATCATCTTTTCATTATCTGATATTACGCTTCCTGAAAGTGTTAAAACTTCCGCCATAAGGGAAGCTCCAAGAGCTAGTATTAGTAGTAGTTTTTTCATCTATTTGTCTCCGTTTGCTAATTTTTCTAATGCGAATATTTTTTCTATTCTTTTGTTTTTTGCAACTTGTAGTTGCAGAATTTTCTCTATTTGAGCCGATTGTTTGATAATAACATCACTCATAGAGACAATTTTTTCTTTGTATCTGCCTTCATAGTTTTCATAAATGGCATTTGCAAGTTCAAGCTCTTTTTCTAAAGATGCGATTTGGGCATTTTGACTCTCTAACTCTGTATGAATTTTTGCAAGTTTGAGTGCTATGCCTTTTTTTGCAAGTTCAACTTGCGTACGCATTTTCATCTTTTCGATTTTTGCCTGCTCAATTTTTGCACTGTCAATACCACCGTTAAAGAGGTTCCAGCTAAGTCTTGCTCCTATTGTATATGCTTTATGATCACTTGCATCACCTAAAAAAGAATCATCAGCAGTTGCAACTTCGCCAAAGGCACCTACAGTAGGGTAGTATGCAGCTTCATTTGCATCAAGCATACTTTTACGAATCTCTAAAGCTGTTGTTGCTTTTTGTATGTCAATGTTGCGTGAGAGGACCTCGTCATCAGTGAGGTTTGGCATAGGTACTTCTGAGACAGGAGGTATGATTTTATCAACTTTTTTGTTAAGTAGAAAGCTGATGTAGTGATAAAGAAGTTTTTTATTGGCTCTCATCTCTACTAAAAGTCTCTCAACATTACCCTTTTTTGCTTTGACTTCAAGAAGATCAACATGTTTGGCATAGCCTACGTTTATCATCTCTTGTGTAGTGTTTTGTAGGGTTTTAATGTTCTGTAAAATCTTTTCAAGATTTTTAATACTTGAATCCAAAAGAGCCATGTCATAAAAACTCTTACGAAGTTCATATGCTTTTTCAGTCATAGTTTTATCTTTATCAAGAGATTTTATCTTTTTCATCTCTTTCATGAT
>JAMOSE010000049.1 GCA_027063215.1 Sulfurimonas sp.
GATACTTTTGTAGTGATGGAGCTTTCCTCGCATCAACTCCACCATATTAACTATTCACCACACATTGCGATCCTTACTAACCTTTTTGCAGAACATTTGGACTATTATGCAAGTGAGACTGATTACTATAGAGCTAAATTCAATATTTTCTTGCACCAAAAAGAATCAGATATCTTTATAACAAACCTGCCTGATATGGAGAAGTTTTTTAGCCGATCCGAGATACCATCAAAGTACTTTTACAATGTCTATGCCAATGTTTTGCAGACACCTTATGCGTTTGATATAAAACAGGGCTATATTCATCATGCTACACTACAGATCTTAGAACAGTTATGTGTGTTGCTTGGTATTAATGAAGCAGCCTACATAAAGACATTATGTGCGTTTAAGACATTACCGCACCGCTTAGAGTATGTAGATGAAATTAATGGAGTGAGTTATATAAACGACTCCATAGCAACTATTCCTCAGGCAACGATGGAGGCTGTCAAGATATTAAAAGATGTTGATACACTTATAATCGGTGGTTATGACAGAGGTGTGAGTTATGATCTGTTTGTGCGCTATCTTTTAGAGAGTAATGTGCAAAATATTATCTGTTTTTCAGATACCGGTAAGCAAATCTATGAGAAAATAGAGCCTTACAAGGGCAAAAAAGATATAGTTTATGCTCAAGATTTACAAGAGAGTGTGCAAAAAGCTGCACAGATAGCAGATAAAAGAGTGCTCTTCTCACCTGCGGCTTCAAGTTTTAATACCTATAAAAACTTTATGGAGCGGGGTGAACATTTTAGAGCACTTGTTACAAAAATAAAGGAGTAAGAAAATGCCGTTTATAGAGATAGATGAAGAAGATTTTGATACGATAGTTGAGCGTGAATTTGCCAAAGGGCATACAGTTATATTGAAATTTGGTTCAACATTTTGTGATGCTTGCCAACTTATGGAGTTTGAGCTTGAAGAGGTTCATGACAGACTTACAAAAATCTCTATTTTAGATATTGACAGTGGTGTGTGTGGTTCACTTGTGCATCGTTTTGATGTTGAACAGGTACCGACTACTGTTGTTTTTAAAGATGCCCAGACACAACTACTGTATAAAAACGGAATAATGCTCGCAGACGATATAGTTGAGCTTATTTTGCGTGAGCGTTAGAGGAAGAGTAGAGAGCAGATAAGGTTTTACTTATCTGTGTTCATACTCTCTAAAAATTCTTCATTTGTAGCTTTTTTGCCCATAGTATTGTAGATAAATTTCAGTGCTTCGATTTCATTGTCTTGTTTATGAAGCATTTGACGGAGAATAAATACTTTTTGAAGTGTTTCTTTACCAATAAGCAGTTCATCTTTACGTGTACCAGATTTAAGAATGTCAATAGCAGGGAAAATTCTTCTGTCTGCGATTTTTCTATCAAGAACAACTTCCATATTCCCTGTACCTTTAAATTCTTCAAAGATTACTTCATCCATACGGCTTCCGGTATCTACAAGTGCAGTTGCGATGATCGTTAAACTTCCGCCATTTTCAATGTTTCTTGCTGCTCCAAAGAAACGTTTTGGTTTATGAAGAGCATTGGCATCAACACCACCCGATAAAACTTTACCACTTGATGGTGTTACGGTATTATAAGCACGTGCAAGACGAGTGATCGAGTCAAGTAAGATAACTACATCACGACCAATTTCTACACGACGTTTTGCTTTTTCGATTACCATCTCAGCCACTTTTACGTGGTTTTTAGCCGGCATATCAAAAGTTGAGCTGTAAACTTCACCTTTAACAGATCTTTCCATATCTGTTACCTCTTCAGGACGTTCATCAACAAGTAAAACCATGAGATCAACTTCCGCATGATTTGCAGTGATCCCATGTGCTATCTCTTTAAGCAGTTCAGTTTTACCGCTTCTTGGAGGTGCAACGATAAGTCCACGCTGCCCTTTACCAATAGGAGCAAATAGATCAAGCATTCGACCGGTAAGTCCTTTTTCACGGTATTCAAGTTTGAACTGTTCTTGAGGGTAGAGCGGTGTGAGATTGTCAAAGAGCGGACGCTTTTTAGACTCTTCTGGTGGAAGGCTGTTTACTGCTTCTATCTTGATAAGCGCGTAATAACGCTCTTGATCTTTTGGAGGGCGAACCTGACCGGTTACCACATCTCCGTTACGAAGTGCGAAGCGTTTGATCTGTGTATTTGATACGTAAGCATCATTGATTGATTCATTGAATGATTTATCGATAGATCGGATAAAGCCGTACCCATCTTGCATAATCTCTAAAATTCCTGAAAAGAGGATGTATCCTCCCTGTGCAGTTTGTGCTTTTAGGATTTCAAAGATTACATCTTGGCGTTTAAGCTCATTTGGATGTTCAACACCAAGTTCTGTGGCCATTTCTACAAGCTCTTGAATACTTTTTGTTCGAAGTTCTTCTACACTTGAGCCTTTGACTGGAGTATGTGTTCTGTTATTGTTGTTTTTATTGTTTTTGTTGTTAGATTTTGAATTTTTACGCGGTTGTGATGAATTATTTTCACTCATATGTATGACTGCCTTAACTTCTTAGGATTTTAAAAGTGGGAAAGATTTAAAAAGATTCTTTTCTTTATTTGATATTGCAATTTTACAATAAGAGTCCCTATAATGTCAAGTTTTAA
>JAMOSE010000050.1 GCA_027063215.1 Sulfurimonas sp.
TCTTTTTTGTCGGCAGTTTGGCTATGGCAGTTGCTGAGGGGATTTTTATGAAACCATAGGCAGGTTTGAGTCGTGCAACTTTTCCACCCTCTTGATCTACAGAGATAAAAAGTGGTGCTTGTGCAAACTTTTTAAGTTGTTGTGTGAGGGTTTTTAGCTGTTTGGGTGAACGGATGTTTTTTGTTTTGTCTCTACTGTAAAAATCTTTGTCAAAAAGGATTACACCACCTAGATTATACGCTTGTATATCTTTAATGATTTGTGACTCTTTATCAACGCTTGTTCCATCAAAACCGACAATAAGCATAGAGCCAATCATCTTTTGGAGTGTTGTGTCATCTGGAAGTTGTCCGTAAGCGAGTTGTAACAGCAGGAAAAAAGTAAGGAAGAGTTTCATGAAAATCCTATAATATCTTTGATAGCTTCCATTTTATCAAAAATGAGTGATTTAGCCAACTCTTTTGTTACTTTTTTTGGTTCAAAATGGTCACTGACAACCTTGAGTATATGAAATTGTTTAATGGCAGGGTTGTGGACTACTGCATCATAAAAGCCGTAACTCTCCATATCTACAAATTCACAAATTGGAGTGCTTTGCGGAGTGTCTGTGCAGCAAATAAGAGGAAGATCCTCTTGAAATTTATACACCATCTCTTTATAGGCAACAGTACCAAATACTACAAAAGAACCTACAGGATATACTTTTGCAGCGGCACATACACCTACATTGCAGTAGATATCAGTATCTGTAATGTCATAATGGTTTATAAGTGTTTGTGTTGCAAGTCTGGCAGATTCTACACCCATACCGGAGATAATGAGTTTAATCGTTTCATTGTAAAAGAGCGTATAGTGCTCAAGTTTTGATTTTTTTAGTTTGAAGTAATCGACAAAAGCTTGTGCTTCCGGTTTGAGAGCAGTTTGTATATAAATCATCAAAAGATTATACCATTTTTAAGAAAAAGCTGATATAATTTCATCGCTTCTCTTTAGACCTGTGCAATGGGTGCTTGAGGTAACGTGTCAGGGTAGGAATACAGCAGCACACCTTAAGCATTCATGTGCCGCAGCCATCTGGAGAGGGGCACCTTCCTTACAGTACTCTAATTCAAACAATCAAAAATTTTCTATTTTTTACATTACATAAAATTCGCTATAATACCATCAAAAACAAAAGGTCATTTTATTATGCAAAGAAAAGCATTCTCTTTAATAGAGCTTATGATAGTTATCGTTATTTTGGGATTACTCGCAGCTATGGTTTTACCAAGTTTGACAGGTAAAGGAGAAGAGGCAAAGCGGGATCTTGTTTGTGTGCAAATGAAGTCTATGTATGATGGAGCACTTGATATGTACAAAATCAAACATAGTGTTTATCCATCAACAGAAGAAGGACTTACAGTACTTACAAAGACAGACGAGTATTTTAAAGATGGCAAAATGCCAAAAGATTCATGGGGAAATGAGTTTATCTACATCAACAATGATGGAAAAGTTGAGCTTATCTCTTTAGGTGCTGATAAAAAAGAGGGTGGTAAAGGTTCTGCTGCTGATATACGACTGAGTCAGTGTAAGTAGTGGATGCAAAAAAAAGCTTTTTCTCTTATTGAATTGATGATTGTAATTATCATCATTGGTGTTATTTACACGTTAGCATTAAGTAAGATACAAACTCCGGTACAAGAGTTACAAAAACCTACTTTTAAGACACTAAAAAGCTATTTATACTCTTTTTCCAAAGATCATAAGAGTGTGAAACTTTTATGTAAAAAAAGTTGTGATGCCTGTGCTGTTTACAGTGATGGAAAAAAATTGCTAGAAGTTGAGAGTTTTTTTGATAGTAGTGTTGAATTCTACAGATATGATTTTTTTTTAGGTGATGTGGCACTGCAAAGAGAAACTTGCTTTGAATTTTTAGTTGATGGCAACGGCGTATCGGATCAGGTGATTATTGCTTATAAAGGAAAAGTGTATGATTTTACTCCCTATTTTAGCGATGTTCAAGAGTATGGATCTATAGAAGAGCTTAATGATGCCAAAGAAAAACTCATAAGTGAAGTACAATGATATTTAAATACAAAGGGATTACTGCCGAGGGTAAAAAAGTTCGTGATAAAATTGAAGCACTCTCTTTGGAAGAGGCAAAAAGTAAATTACGGGCAAAAGGTATTATCTATGAGTATATCGAGGAAGATACAAAAAGTTTTTTTGAACGTTTTGAGTTTTCAAAAAAACGTAAGATATCGCCACAAGAACTTTCTAGCCTTTCTCGTGAGTTGGCAATTTATATTCGTTCAGGTATTAGTATTGTAGCTGCACTTAAAGTTGTACAGACGCATTATGAACGAGATAAAAAGATGAAACTTTTTCTTTCAACACTTTCAACACTGCTTGATGAGGGAAAAAATTTCTATACAGCATTAGATGAACAGAGTGTTTTAGAACTACCGCTTTTTTTTAAAGAGTCTATCCGAGTGAGTGAAGATGGTGGTATATTGGATGAAGTATTATTGGAACTTTCACGTTTTTTAAAAGAACAAGACAAAATACAAAAAGAGATAAAAAGTGCCTTTGCTTATCCCTCTTTTATGGTTGTTATCTCTTTGCTTATGATTGTTTTTATGCTGACCTTTGTTGTTCCGCAAATCACCGGAATTTTTGCAAGTATGGATCAGGAATTACCTAAAGCGACTCTTTTTGTTATTGCTGCTGGAGATTTTTTTAGTCAGAATTTTCAATTAATTTTAGTTTTTATCTTTATTGTGATTACCATTTTTGTTCTTTTAAGAAAGAAGTCTTATAAATTTGCATACTTTATAGATGCGCTTCTTCTTAAACTGCCACTCTTTGGTACAATAATTTTAAAAAGTGAACTTGCCCGTTTTGCTTATATGGCTTCACTCCTTACCCGTTCGGGTGTTCCTTTTGTAAGAACCATTAATTTAAGTGCAAATATATTAAACAATCGTGTTATCAAAGAGATCTTTTTAGATGCAAGTCAAAAAGTTGTGGAAGGAAAACTTCTCTCGTCTGCCTTAAATAACAGCTATAAGACAATTGATCTTGCATTTATTCAGTCGATAGCACTTGCCGAAGAGACCTCTGAAGTGCAAAGTGTTCTTTCAAATCTTTCAGAACTCTATTTTGAAGAAAACAGAGATAAAATTGCTCTTCTTTTAACACTTTTAGAACCGGCTCTTATGCTTTTTGTCGGTGGAACTATCGGTTTTATTGTTGCTGCTATGCTGTTACCAATTTTTTCTATGAGTATTCACTAATTATGAGAAGAGCTATTGCTTTATTGATCACTTTAATGTTTGTGATGGTTATATCTGTTGCTATTGGATATGGTCTGACACAGCTAAAAAAAGCTTCAAAAATAGTACAGGATGAAGATATTCTTTATAAAAGCACTATGGTGTTAAGTGATATTTTAGAGATATTAAAAACAGCTCCACAAATTAATCAACTAGCGGATGCCAATGCTTCTGATGAGCTGTATATCTTTCTTCAGACTGCACAATCTTTGCCGCTTGATATTGCAAATGAAAAGGTTGTCGTGTCATTTAAAAGTGCCAATAGTAAGATAAATATCAATATGTTAAATAAAAATAATGAAGCTCTCTTTAGAAATTTTTTTAATCGCTATATGGTAGGAAGCAGTTACATAGATATAGTAAAAGAGTGTATGCGCAATAATCAAGCAAAAGATGAGTATAATAACTCTTTTAGTAGCTTATTTGATGCAAATCCGACACTCTTTCGTCAATATATTGCCTCAAAAGAGCATCTTGAGAAAATAAATACATTTTATATAGCAGAATATGGGGATACAAACTTGAAAAATATTCCTTTTGATGAGCTTTTTTGTTATAGTGCTGATCAAAACCAGACAATAGATCTTAATTATGTATCAGCTGTTGCATGGGAGATGATACTTGATACGTCGGCAGAACGGGCAGAAGAGCTTTTTTTGGGGGAAGGAAGTTATAAATCTTTGGATGATTTAAATCTCACCCCTCAAGAAAAGGTGAATATTTCCAAGTTTAAAACAACATTTTTTGCTCCATATATTTTAGTAGATATTGAATTGATACACAAAGAGAGTATTTCAAAAATTCGTTTTATATACGATATAAAACTGCAGAGAGGATATGATTTTGTTTTTGAAGTTTAAACAAAAGGGGAGTGTACTCTTTTTGGATCAAGATATTGAAGTTCGTGCTGAAGCAAAACAGAAATATCATATAGTAATTTCGCCATCTTTATACTGGGTAAAAAAAGTAACATTGCCCTTAAAATATATTCATGAAGTAAAAAAAATTGCAGCAACACTTTTTGAAGAGTTACTCCCTCCTGGAAAGTATAGTTTTTATGTTGCAAAAGATGGGAATGATTTTATTATTTTTGCCTATGAAGATGTAAAGATACTTGCCCTGCTAACAGCAAAAGGGATACATTCTCATCAGATTATTGATATCTCTTTTGCGCAGTTTGTCTTTAAAGATATAACAAAGGCCATAGTGATTGATGAAAAAAATGTTATCTGGAAAAAGGATGGTATTGTTATTTTGCTTCCTGCTACATGGTTTAAAGATACGCAACCTTTAAATACTGATAGCATTACAATGTCAAAGCATACAATTCAGCTTGAGCAGTTTTCTCATATTGTAGATAGGAAGACACTCTATAAGATCATAATGCTTTTAACTTTTTTTATTTTTGTTTTACTTGGTGAATATTTTTATTTTGTAAAGCAAAAAGAGGTTTTGGCACTGCAAAAAGAGCAGCTGTTTAAAGAGTATGATCTTAAACCGACACTTATGCAAAATAAAGCTATTTTAGCACACTATAAAAAAGAGGATGAAAAAGAACAAAAATTAAGAAAATATATAAGTTATTTCTTAAAAGCAAATTTTCAAAAGGGAGAAAAAATAGTTTCTATCTCTTTTGAAAAACCGTATTTAAAAGTTTCTATAGAGGGCGTTAAAAAAGAAAATCTCAAACGGCTATTAACTCGATTTATGCAAGAAAAGATAGCATTCAAGACAAAACAAAAAGGGAAGAATTTACTAGTGGAGGTGAAAATTTGAGCCGTATAAATCCTCTGCATATTATTGCACTGCTTTTTGTTATGATACTTTTTATTTTCTTTTTACTTGCAGATATAAAAGAAGAAGTACAAGAAGAAAAAGAGAGTTATAAAAAGAGTCAAAAGATAGCAAAAGAACTTTTTTCATATAAAAAACTTTATGGAGATACAAAACGGATCCAGGCATCTTTAAAACGGATTCTTTCGCAGAGCTCTTTACGAAAAGCAAAGTTGAAGATTGTAAAGAAAAAAGAGAGCACACTTATTACAAGTCCTTCTATTAGTTTATATGCATTGAATTCTCTGCTTTCTAAGATCTTTAATGGACCGTACCGAATAAAAACACTCGATATCAAACGTATCGATAAAACGCATGCAAGATTAAAATTGGAGATAGAATGGTAAGAGTATATAAATTTTTTGCATATCTACTTTTTTTTATAATGATGCTGCTTGTATTTATACCAAAAGAGAATCTTTTTTATCTCCTTGAAAAGGAGTTGGCCAAAGAAGAGCTCTATATAAGCAATGAACGCTTAAAGGAAGAACTTTTTACTTTAAAGATCCAAAATGCTTCTCTTTCTTATAAGGGGATAGCGTTTGCAGATGTTCAAGAGATTAAGAGTGTTTTTTTATTTTTTTATAATGAGGTTTCCTTCAAAGATATGAAACTTTCATCATTGCTCGCAAATTACTGGCCACAAAAAGTGCAAACAGGAAAGATTAGCTATTCTGTATTAAATCCTCTTGATTTACAAGCTGTAGCAAAAGGTGATTTTGGAGAGATTCATGCAAAATACTCATTACAAAAAAGAGTCTTAAAAGTGTTTCTGACTCCATCAAAATTGATGTTGCAAAAGTATAGAAACTCATTGAGATATTTTAAGAAGTTAAAAACAGGAGAGTACAGTTATGAAAAATCTCTCTAATAATAATTTTTTAAATATACTCATTGTTTTACTCTTTTTAACTGTTTTGGCAAAATTTATATCTGTGATCTTACTGTGGTTTTTACCATCAAAAAGTGAAGAGTTTGTATATAAAAGTGTTAAAAGTATGCCATATAGAAGTGTAAATTTTAAACATCTTATGCAAGCTTCTTCGCATCAAAAAGTTCAATCAATAGCTCCAAAAAAACAAGATAGTATTAAAAATATGATACTGCATGGTCTTTATGGTAATAGTGAATATGGATATGCGATCGTAGCAACAAAATCTAATCCAAAAATAACAGAGATAATCTCTATAGGTGAAAAATACAAAGGCTATACACTGCAGCGTATTGCACTCACCTATGTTGTCTTTACAAAAAATAATAAAGAGTATATCTTGGAATTAGATGAAAGTTCATCTACTAAAAATGAGAAGATACCTACCATTTCAATACCACAGCTACAAGATATTGATACTATGCATACTGTCTCAAGAAATGAGATTAATTATTATGTTAAAAATCCTTCTCAAATTTGGAAGGATATCTCTATTCAAGAGATAAAACAAGGTAAAAAAATCGTTGGCTTTAAAGTAACAAGAGTTAAAAAACACTCAAAAATGGCTACTTTGGGATTACAAAGAGGCGATATAATTATAAAAGCAAATGGACAAGCACTTACTTCTTATCGTGCAGCGGTAAAAATTTATCAAAATTTAAATAAACTAGATGAGATCTCGTTACTCATAAAACGAGGCAATCAGGAGAAGGAACTTATATATGAAATTAATTAAACTATTGGTGTTAACACTATTGTTAACACTGAATCTAAGCGCAAGAGAACAGATCAATGTTAATTTTGCAAATTTACAAATCAATGATTTTATTAAACTTGTTTCAAAGATTACACATAAAAATATTTTAATTGCACATAAAATAAATGGTACGGTAAACTTTGTATCGACTGCACCTATTTATGATGATGAACTGCTTGGCATACTTGTTTCTGTTCTAGAGACAAAGGGCTACACTTTGATAAAAAAAGGCTCGATTTTGGAGGTTGTGCGATCAAGTGAAGCAGCAAAACATAATGTTGATGTTGTTTCACCCAATAAAAAGATTGACGGGAATCTTATGGTGACACAAGCTATCAAGGTGGAGGGTGAGAATGTTGATGTTGTTGCCGCTAAAATTCGTTATTTGGTTTCAAAAACAGCAAAAGTGATGACTATGAAAGAGAGCAATACGCTTTTAATCACAGATTATCCTAAAAATATTGAGACAATAAAAAAAGTGATCGCTGATATAAATAAAAATTCAAAAAATATCGTAAAAATTGTCCACATAGAACATACAGATGCAAAAAAACTGCAGGCAAAACTAACAGATATAACAAAATCAATTTTTAATACAAAAATAGTTTCTCAAAATGTAAAAATTATTTATGATGAAAATATTAATGGTCTGATTTTGGTTGGAACATCAAAAAATATAAGCACTATGTATAATCTTATAAAAAAACTTGATGTTGAATCCCATGTAAATAACAAAGTACAGATTTTTGAGTTAAAAAATTCAGATGCAAAAGCAGTGGAAAAAACATTGAGCGATATTATTAAGAAACAGACTTTTTCAGATCCTTCACTGAAACCAAGTATCTCTATGAGTGAAGAGATTAATGCGATTATTGCGATTGGTGAGCCTTTGATTTTAAAAGGTGTCAAGTTAATTATAGATGAACTTGATAAAGAGAAGTATCAGGTTTATGTGCAAGCAAAAATCGTAGAGATTAATAAAAACAAATCATCAGAGATTGGTGTAAAGTATGGTTTTGCAGCAGGAGATGTCTCTTCTTCTGGACTCTATGCTATGAGTGCTAATTTTGGTTCCAAAGAGCTTTCTTCACTTACCTCTGTAAAAGTTCTGGATTATCTAGGAAATATTGGTTCTGGGGCAGGAAGTGCATTGGCACTTGGGGCAACGTTGGACTTTTTACAGATACACGGTGCTTCAAAATCAATTTCCAATCCATCTATTCTTTGTGTAAATAATAAAGAATCTTCTATTTATGTCGGTAAAACTATCTCTATTGTAAGTGGAAGCGTCTCTAATAACACAGGAGGTGTTGGTACCGGTGTTACGCAATCATATAAACGAGAAGATGTAGGTCTTACTCTTAAAATAAAACCACGTGTATCTTCAACAGATAAGGTGACATTGGATGTGGAAGCTATTTTGGAAAATATTTTGGATGATGGAAGTCAGAATGCAACAAAACAGCCTGTTACGTCCAAGCAAGAGGTGAAGACACAGGCTATTTTACGCAGTGGTGAGAGTATTATTATTGGTGGATTAGTAAAAAGTTATGAGCGGGATGCAAAAAACAAAGTGCCTCTTTTAGGGGATATTCCTATAGTCGGTGAGTATCTTTTTTCTTCAACCTCCAGAACAAAGGAACAAGATAATTTGGTAGTAATTTTAACGCCTTATGTTATAGATAAAAGTGCAAAACTTTCTCAACTGCAAAGAGAACTTGGGACTTTAGCTAAAATTCAAGAGGAGTATAATAAAAAGGCTTTTGAGCTTGTTGAGAAGAAGAAGCTTGAAAAATCTGCAATAGTAAAACCGGCTCTTGAAAATGATATTTTTTCTCCAAAGAAGAGTAGATAATGGAAAAAGAGCTTGTACATGATCTTAATTTAGAAGCCTACGAGCCAGAAGAACTCTCAGCTGATTTGAGTTTGAAAAACTATCTTCTTTTTGCGCTATATGAAGAAAAAGTAGTTGCTTTTATGAGTGAACGTTATCTTGTTGAAGCGAGTAACTACTACTCAAAACTAGAGAAGCAGTATCCTCTTTATATGTTAGATGAAGACTCATATGACAGACTTTATAATAAATTTTTAGAATTAAGAACAGATAAGACCATTGAAACGATGCAAGAGGATAATGAAGATGAGGAAGAAGAACTCTCTTTAACTGATTTTTTACGTACCTCAAATGATATATTAACAAGTGAAGAGTCTGCTCCGATTATTAAATTTGTTAATGCTCTTTTTTATCAGGCGATTAAAAAAAGAGCTTCTGATATTCACATAGAAGTTCAAGAGAAAAAAGGTGAAGTCCGTTTTAGAATTGATGGAATGCTTATAAAAAATGCAGATCTGGATAAAAAAGTGGTCAATCTTATCATCAGTCGTATTAAAGTGATCTCAAACCTTGATATCTCAGAAAAAAGAATACCACAAGACGGACGAACCCAGATTAAAATTTCAGGAGAGGTTTTAGATGTACGGGTGTCTGTACTACCAACATTTTATGGTGAACGTGTTGTTATGCGTCTTTTGATGCAGAGTTCACAAATACCTGAGATTGATGAGCTGGGTTTTGATAAAGAGCTTATCGATGATGTAAAAAAACTGTTGCGATCATCTCATGGTATTATTTTGGTTACAGGTCCTACCGGAAGTGGTAAAACAACCTCTTTACACTCTTTTTTACGTGAAGTAGAAGAGCCGCATAAAAATCTTATTACCGTTGAAGATCCGGTGGAGTACAAGTCAGATAAAATTGCACAGATTCAGGTAAATGAAAAGGTTGGACTTACTTTTGCAGCAGCTTTGCGTTCTATTTTACGTCAGGATCCTGATGTTATTATGATTGGAGAGATTCGGGATGAAGAGACAGCAGATATTGCGGTACGTGCTGCCTTGACAGGTCACCTGGTTTTTTCGACACTGCATACAAACTCTGCAGCGGCAACTATTTCAAGACTTTCAGATATGGGAGTAGAACCTTTTTTAATCTCCTCTTCTTTGCTTGGAATTTTGGCACAAAGACTTGTACGGATTTTATGCAGTGTGTGTAAAGAAGAGGATGAACTTGCTGAAAACTTCTCTACAGATTACAATTTGCCAAAAGGTGTGAAAATCTATAAAGCTACTGGCTGTAAAGTATGCAATTATTCAGGATATGCCGGCAGAAAATCTATAGGAGAACTTTTGGTAATGGATGACAAAGTGAGAGATCTACTAAAAACTACCACAGATGAGCACAGTATAAAAAATGAATTACAAAAAGCCGGATTTGTAACCATTGCAGAGCAACTCCGTGAATTGCTTTTAAAAGGTGAGACTTCTTTAGATGAAGCGATACGAATTGGTCTCTAAAAAAAGAGCATTTACCCTTATAGAAGTTATGATAGCTGTTATGATAGTTTCTATTGTAATTGCTGCACTTTTTAAACTCAGGGGTGATACAAATAATCTTTTTACACAAATTCAACAGAATCAAAAATACAAAACATATACTACGTTACTCCTTTGGGAGAGAGATTATGGATTTCATAAAAAAAGTTTAAATCTTTATCGTTTTGTAGAGAATTTTACTATTGATGATGATTTACGAAGAGAGTTAAAAGAGATAAAAATAGATCTGAAATATACAAAATTAAAGAGCATAGATTTAGATACGCAAAAGTTAGAAGTGGGTAGAACAGACTTTCATTTTCAAAATTTTGAACTTTATTTCAATAGAGTGATTTTACGATGAAAAAAGCTTTTACTCTTATAGAACTTGTTGTTGCTATTTTGATCTTGTCTATTTTGATGCTTTTTTTATATAAAAGCTATTCTGATTTAAACAGGGCAAATAAAACATACGAAAAAGCAGTTTTGCAACTCAATAAAAAAGAACTTTTAAAAAAAACACTTTATCTTGATCTTTTAATGGCCTATAAAAAGAGTATGCTTATCGATAATATTGATCAACATTTTGATTTTGTCTCTTTTATGACAAAGCACTCTCTTCACAGAAGGGTAAATCCTTATGTTACCTATATTGTCAGAGATGATATTCTTTATAGACTTGAATCACTGAAACAGATAGTTTCTAGGGATATCAACAGAGATATTGCTTTTGATGTAGATAAAATTAAATCGATAACAAAATTTAAACTTTTTGGTACAAGAGATATAAAAAAAGAGTTATATCTTCTGGATCTCCGTTTATCAGAAGATGAAAGAATTCTCCTGAAAGTAAAAGTGCTTAATTAATCTTTTCTATATTTTGAAATACCACAAGGTTGATTTGGTTTTGGAGGATTTGCTTTAAGGTATTCTAAATCTTCTAAAGTCTGTGAAAGCACTCTTTTTTGTTGTAAAATTGGCAACATTAAGTTGTCTTTTTCATTAAGCGGAATTCCCCAGTCTAGAAGGATTTTTTGGACTTCATCATCCAGATCTTTGAGTGCATTTTTTATATGTTGTATTGAATTATCTATTATCATAATCAAAGTATAGCAAAAATTTAGAAAAATTTAGGTATAATTGCGTCTCCAAATTTTACGTAAAGGATTATCGATGCCAAAAATGAAATCGGTAAAAGGCGCTGTAAAGCGTTTTAAAGTTAAGAAAAATGGTCAAATTAAACGTGGAACAGCGTTTAGAAGCCACATTCTTACAAAACAAGATGCAAAAACTCGTCGTAAGCAAAATGCTCCAAAAGTAGTTGCTAAAACAGATGCAAAAAATATCAAGGAAATGATCGTTAGCTAATTGCTAAACGGTTTTCATCTCCAACTTTAAGTAGTTGGGCAAGTCCACCATAGCAGTGGCACCTTGACTGCCAAAACAGAGCAGCTAGGTAAAGAAAAATTAAGGAAAGAAAATGCCAAGAGTTAAAACAGGTGTTGTTCGTAGAAGAAGACACAAAAAAATATTAAAATTAGCAAAAGGTTTTTATAGCGGTCGCCGTAAACACTTTAGAAAAGCTAAAGAGCAAATAGAACGCTCATTAATGTATGCATTCCGTGACAGAAAGCAGAAAAAACGTGAGTTCCGTAAACTATGGATCATCCGTATCAATGCTGCATGTCGTCTTAACGGTATGAATTACTCAACTTTTATGAACGGTTTACACAAATCTGGTATCGAACTTGATCGTAAAATGCTTGCTGATATGGCAATGAACGACGCTGCTGCATTTGCAACAGTTGTTGAAGCTTCTAAAGCTGCATTAGCAAAATAGCATTTCAAGCCATCTTTGGCTTGAAATACTTCTTCCAATCCATCTACTACTTTTTAGCTTTTATGTACAAATCTGCTTATAAGATCTTCAAAAGAAAGTGGCTTGGCAAAGAGATAACCTTGTCCTAGATCACAATGAACAGAAGATAAAAATTTCTCTTGTTCCACTGTTTCTATACCTTCTGCAACTATGCTATATCCAAGTGTTTTAGAGAGTGCCACAATAGCTTCAATAACGATATTATCAGAACTTCCTTCTTTAATATCATCAACAAAGGATTTGTCAATTTTAATGGTATGTATAGGGAGATGCTTGAGATACGACATGGAGGAGTATCCTGTCCCAAAATCATCTATAGAAATTTTAAAACCATTCTCTTTAAACTTTTTGAGTAGTTTGATATTCTCACTTGTCTGTTCCATTAAAAAGCGTTCTGTTATTTCTATTTCTATTTCTTGTGGTGTAAGATTATATTTTTTTACTATGGATAAAAAACGATTTAAAAGTTCTGGTTCTCTAAATTGAATACTTGAAACATTTATAGCAATCTGATGAAGAAAAAGATTGTTTTTTTTCATTTTTTGAAATGCTTTACAAGATTCTTCAAAAATAAAATATCCAAGAGGTATAATTATCCCGTTGTCTTCAGCAATAGAAATAAATTTATCTGGAGGAATGAACCCAAGTTGCTCATTTTCCCATCGAACAAGCGCCTCAACTGCAACAATCTTTTTTGTTTGGAGTGAATACTGTGGTTGAAAAACCATATAAATTTCATTTTTTTCAATGGCATTATGGAGTGCCATATCTATAGCTAGTTTCTTTTCAACTTGTTGAGAAAGTTCTTGTGTGTAATATTTAAAGTTGTTTTTCCCCATATCTTTTGCTAAATACATTGCACTGTCTGCATGTTTTATTAAAGTATTGGCATCTTCTCCATTTTCAGGATAGATAGCTATACCGATACTTGCCGTGCTAACAAGATGGTGAGAGTGTATATGCATTGGCTCTTTAAGTGCATTTATAATACTTGTAGCTACAATGGCAGCCTCTTTTGCTGAAGAGAGATTCTCTAAAATAACTACAAACTCATCACCACCCCACCTTGAGATAAAATCACTGTTACGTAAAGTATTTTTGAGACGTTGTGCTATTATAATAAGTACTTCATCACCTATATCATGTCCTAATGTGTCATTGATAATTTTAAATCTGTCCAGATCAATAAATAAAATAGCAAGCATATTTGTATTGCGTTTTGCAAGCAAGAGTGCATGTGCGAGATACTCTTCAAAATTTACACGATTATACAAACCAGTGAGTGAATCATGATAAGCAAGATAATCTACCTTTGCCTGAGAATTTTCTAATTCGCGTAGATCTGTCTGTATCGCTGTGTAGTTGATAGTTTTTCCAAATTGATCAGAAACCTTTTTAATAGTTACCCATACAGGAATAAGCTCTCCATTTTTTGCTTTGTTTATGATTTTCCCACGCCATAGATTATTTTGGATGATTTGATTCCACATATCTTGGTAAAAAGTATGATCTTGTATTCCTGAATGTAAAAAGCTAAGATTTTTTCCTTTTATATCATCAAGTGTATAACCATAAATATTTGTAAAAGCAGTGTTAATTGAAGTTACTTTACCATGCTCATCAGCAATAATTATAGCTTCTTCCGTGTTTTCAAAAACACTTGCAGCCTGTGCAAGTTTTATATTCTGTTCGACATATTTTGTAATATCAAGTTTGATGGCAAGATAGTTGATAAGTTTGTTATTTAGAAATACCGGAACGATAGAAGCTTTTTCATAAAAAAGTGTGCCATCTTTACGTTTGTTGATAAATTCACCCTCCCATTTTTCTCCTCTGTTGAGCTTCTCATTCATAGAGTGATAAAAAGATTCATCATGTTGATCTGATTTTAAGATTCGAGGATTTTGACCAAGTACTTCTTTTTCAGTGTATCCTGTTGTCTTTTCAAAAACATCATTAACAAACGTAATTGCTCTATCGGGGTTGGTAATAACGACTGTATTATCACTGTGCTGCATTGCATATTTAAAAGCAAGTAGCTCTTTTTTATCTTTTAAAGAACGAATATGTGTAATAATGAGAACAAGAAGGAGTATGATTGTAGAGATAAAGAAAAGAAGTGTTATCAGTTTTTGAAGAAAAAGATCTCTTTTGTATATAGAATTTAGCTCTTTGTTGAGTGCGATAATAGTCTCATGAAGTTTTGAGTTGCGAATAGTAAAAGAAGTCTTCTTTAAACTTGAGAGTGTATCAAGCATTACCATGGACTGATGATAAAAATTTTTAAGAAAAATGTGTTTTTGGATTTTATTAAGCGTTTGAAGGTTTTTTAAGATATATTTTTTATCTATGTAGTCGTTCATTGTATAACGTAAAAGATAAAAAAGGGTCTCATTTATAAGATTTTTTGCCTGAAATGAGATGTCTTTTGTTTCTGAGATAGTGTTTTGTAGATCAAAAAGAAAGTGCGAATTACTGATCAATGATGCATTTAGAGATTTGAAATACTCTATATTTTCGGTTTTACTTGCAAAATATTCTTTGAGTTTTTTGAGATTTTTTTGAACAGCTGGATTGTCTGGATAGCTAAGCTGAAGATTTGTCTCTAGAAGTTCTAAAGTTTTTCTGAATTGTTTAATACTATAATTGATTTTGTCATAATTACTAAATTGATTTAAAGATATAGAAAAATCATTAAACTCTTTATCTAAAAGTTCTAAAGTTACAATCTTTTCATGATTCTGAGTATAATTTTGAATAGATTTTTCAACATAGTATAGATAAAAAAATAAAGAGATTAAAAGTGTGATAAAAAGAGTAAGCAAGATACTGATAATATCAATTCTATTGTTACTTTGCATTATTTAATTTCTTAATTTCTTTGGCAATTCGCCATTTAAAGCGTTTAAAAAGGCCACTATTTTATCAATATCCTGAGGAGTGATTTTTCTGCCAAGTTGATATTTTGTCATGGTTAAGACAGCGAGGCGAAGATCAAATGTACGTCCATCATGAAAATATGGTGCAGTTTGTGCAATATTTCTTAATGTAGGTACTTTAAAATAGTACTTATCTCTTTTTTTATGCGTAACATTGTATCTCCCCAAGTTAGAAGTGTTTGCATCTTCAAAAATACCAAATTTATTGTACATATTTCCACCAATATTTATTCCGTGATGACAGCTAATACAGCCTTTTGATTTGAAGAGTTCATAGCCCTCTTTTTGTTTTTGTGTAATTGCATTTTTATGACCTTTCAGATAAAGATCAAAAGGGGAATTGGGTGTAATGAGTGTTTTTTCATACTCTGCTATTGCATCGGCAATATTCTCTTTTGTAATTCCATCTTTATATATTTTTTTGAATTTTATGGCATAAGATGTTTTTTTAAGCATAGGGATAAGATTTTTAAAGCTATGTCCCATCTCTTTTGGATTTTCAATTGGTCCCATAGCTTGTTCTTTCAAATCGTTTGCTCTACCATCCCAAAATTGTTTAAAGTTAAATACGGCATTATAAACAGTAGGTGCATTTATAGGTCCCTCTTGCCCTTTAATGCCAAAAGAATGGCGTAAATTGTCATCACCACCTTCTTGGAGATTATGACAGCTAGCACAACTCACTGTATTATCTTTAGAAAGGCGAGTATCAAAGAAAAGTTCTTCACCTAGTGCTACTTTTTGAGGATCCACCTTTACATATTCAGGGATAGGCTCTATAGGTTCATGCGCACAAAGAAGCGTTGTTATAAATAAAAAGAATAATATAAAAAAATGTTTTATCATGTATGTATTATACATAAATTATTCTAGTTTATGACT
>JAMOSE010000051.1 GCA_027063215.1 Sulfurimonas sp.
TCAGCTTGTCACTCTCTTCATCATACTCTACACTCAAATGCAAATCCACAACATTATCAAGTTGTGTAATTTCAGGCATTGTTGAGAGTTGATGCAGGTGCGTGGCAAATAAGAAAAGACAGCGTACTTCAGAGAGTTTTTTAATGGCACTTGCCACTATGGCAACACCAGAGAGTGTCTCAGTACCGTGACTTATCTCATCCCCTAAAACAAGCGAGCGAACAGTTGAGCGGTTAAAGATGTTTTTAAGTTCAAGCATCTCAACAGCAAAGGTAGAGAGCCCTTTTGCAAGATTGTCTTTTGAGACTATACGAGTAAAAAGTGAATCAAATATAGAAAACTTCATAACAGCCGCACTCACAAAAAAGCCCGACTGTGCCATAAGCACGGCAATACCTATACTCTTCATTAAAGAACTCTTCCCGCTTGAGTTGATCCCATAAAGCAATACACCGTTAATATCATGCCCATCATGTACAGCAACATCGAGCATCACCGTGGTTGGATGTGGCAGATCCAGATAGTCACGATTTCCCATAACTATATCATTTGGTACATAGATGCCTCCACGCTCCTGAACTTCAATCAGAGGATGTCTTAACTGCATAATCTGCATAAAATTTTCATCCTCTTTTGCCTCTATGATCATTGGACGAGAGTGCTTATACTCTTGAGCTATTTTTGATGAGCTTACCCCGACATCCATATCTGCAACATAAGCAATCACCCGCTCAAAAAGGAGTGCATATCTGCGTGAAAAGAGATTTTGCAGACTCATATAACGCTCTTTTACCAATGCTATAATCTTACGACGATTTTTCATTATACGATCTGAGAGATCATCTGTAAAAGATGACGTAATTTTTACAGAGTTTGTCAGTTTTTTGACACTGTATTTTGAAAACTCTTCATCACTTTTAAAGATCGGCTCGATCAACGAAAAGCGATTTTTAGAAAGAGAGATATAGTAGCCCTCTTTTTCCAATAGCCCAAGCGTCACGACTTTAGCATTGCTGTTGGCATTGACCTCTAAAAGCATCGCTTCTATCTTTTTTATGATATCATCAAGCGCTTTGAGCATCACACTGTTCTCTTTTACAAGGGTATCTATACTCTCATCAACACCCGGCATTAAAAAGTTCTCATCTACCGTTGCATTGGTAAATCTTCGTGAAACATCGAGATCAATACTTTTTTGAATATCCCGCAAAAACTCATCTACTTCACTCTCATGAAAAGGGGTACGCTGAATTTTATGCTTTTTGACATAAAGCATTAGATCTTTGACACTGAGCATTGAGTCGTACATATGATTCATCTCAAAAGGGTGCAGGCGTGCAAGATTGAGCCTTCGAGAGAGGCGTTCAAGATCATAAATTCCCCGCATTGTCTCATCAAGAAAACGGACATGCGAATTGACACGTTCTATAAGGTTGTACCTGCGTTCTAACTCCTCTTTTTCCATAATCGGATTGAGCAGACGCTCTTTTAAAAGACGACGCCCTATAGCCGTTGCACTTCTGTCAAGCATCCTTAAAAGAGTAAATTCCCGTCTGTCTTTGGAAATAATACCCATCTGCTCTAATGCATTGTTTCCAAGATACATAAAACGACGATTGTCAATAATTCGCGGCATTGCCATCTTTTGGACGATATGATAATCATGTTCAATGACAAAGTTTATAAGAATGGCCAAAGACTCAGTGATCATAGGATTGCGTTCAAGATCTAAATGTTCTATGGGTGAGAGGAGTGACTGAATCTGATAGACCTCTTTGAAAAGCTTATTTTGAAAGTCAATTTTTACTCTTTTGTTGTTTACAGAATAGTGATAGTGTTCAGGGATCTCAAGATACTGCATCACATGCTTTTGATTCTCAACACCCTCTAAAAAGGTCATCACCACTTCACTTGTTCTATAGACATTTAAAAGATTAAAGACCTCATCAAGAGCATAGGATGGATCTTCACTCGTTCCATGCGTCTCATAGAGCCAAGTCTTACCGGTTGTGACATCAATGGCAGCATAACCGACAGTGTAAATATCTCGAAATTTATCGACAAGTATGGAGACTATATAGTTGTCATCATTATCTACAATGTGATCAAAGTTTGTTCCGGGAGAGACAATCTGGGAGATATAACGGCTAATCTTTGGAGGATTGCCCTTTTGCTTGACAACAATAACCGTATATTTCTGCTCAGCAATCAAACGACTCAAATAGCGTTCAAAACTGACAGCCGGTACACCGGCTAAGAGTGGATTTTTGTCAGAGTTTTCCAAGATACTTTTGTTTTTCTTGGTAAGTTGAATATTAAGCAGTTCGGCTATCTCTTTTGCTTTTCCAACCTGCTCTTCATCATTGTTGACTTCATAAACTTCAAAAAAAGTCCCTATCTCCATAAAGACAACAGTATCATGACCATATTTGGCTTCAAAATAGCGTTGCAGGTCAAAATAGGTTTGGGTTAAAAGTTTCTCTTTATTGTTTAATATCTTATCTACATCTGATGAACGCATACAACTCTTTTGCTTTTTTTATTAGCGTGATTATAACATAACAATAGTTTCTCTGTGAGCTAAAAATAAGTGTTAATGATAAAAAATTTGTGATTAAAGTAAGAGGTGGTGGACGAGGAG
>JAMOSE010000052.1 GCA_027063215.1 Sulfurimonas sp.
CTATATAAGTAGTAGGGCAAACTTGTAGAGATGGCTATACTCCTATTATGGTCTGGCACTTATTACACAAATATAAAAAAAACTTTCCCTCCCCCTTTATTTAAAATAAAATTAATATAATAAGTGTTATCCTATTAGCAAGAGGGGATATAATGATGTCTGAAAAATATTGGGAGATTTTAGTCGTTGATGATGATGTTACTGTGCATAATGTCATAAAAAAAGAACTTCAAAATATCTTTATTCAAAACAAACCTGTGAAAATTCTTCATGCACACAATGCAAAAGAAGCAAAAGCACTCTTAAAAAACAATGCGGATACTGCAATTGCTTTTATTGATATTGCCATGGAAACTCCTGATGCCGGCTTAAAACTAGTTGAGCATATACGACATGTACTTTACAATACAAATATAAGAATTCTTATGATTGACAGTGGAAACAGCCCGATCCCTGCAGATAAAATTTTTGACGATTATGACATCAATGGCTACAAAGAAAAAGAAGAGATAGTAAGTGGTAAATTTTATCTTATTATCAGAAATGCTTTGAAGCAGTATGAACAGTATAAAGAGATCAAATCCAAACGAGACGAAATATATAAAAAAATGACAACCAATGAAGTAACTGGATTGCCAAACAGAATGAAACTCAATGAAAACCTTGACACTATTGGTGACAAATCTCTGATACTTATCAATATTGATGATTTTAGTTTTATAAACAACCATAATGGTTTTGAGTTTGGAAATGAACTTTTACGCTCTTTTAGCAAATTTCTCGTTGAAAAATATTCTAAATATGCCAAGATATATCATCTTGAAGCAGATAAATTTGTTTTGTTTTGCCTGCAATCTGATACGTATCATACGCAAGAACAAAGCATATCAATAATTAAAGAGGATATATACAAACATGAATTTGATGTTAAAGGCATCAAAATTCATCTGACTGCCACACTTGGAGCTGTTTTAGATGAGAGAGGGAATATCATCCAAAAAGCGGAATTTGCACTTAAAGAGGCAAGACTGCATGGGAAAAACAGTGCTAAAAAGTATAGTGATGATTTGCAGATAGTTCGAACGATTCACTCAAATTCTATATGGACTAGTCGCATTCGTGAAGCAATTAGAGACAACAAAATACTTGCTTACTTTCAGCCGATACAAGATATTAAAACCCAAAAAATAGAAAAATATGAAGCGCTTGTACGCCTGGAATATAAGGGCAAAATATATACACCTTTTCATTTTTTAGATGCTGCTTTATACAGTGGACAAATGTTTGAAATATTTAAAATAATGTTGCATGAAACCTGCAAAAAAGCACAAACTACTGCTTACGTTTTTAGTGTAAATATAAGTGAATACGACTTGCAGCATCCGCAATTCATTCCAACTATTCATAAAATTATGAAACAATACAAAGTTACACCAGATCAAATAATATTTGAAATTTTGGAAAATAACAGCATTGCAAAAAATAGAAATATACAAGATGTTCTCAATGTTTTATATGAAGATGGTTTCAAACTCGCCATTGATGATTTTGGAGCGGACTGTTCCAACTTTGCACAGCTTAACAACTTGAGTATAAATTTTATAAAAATAGACGGACAGTTTATTAAAAATATTACAAATGACAAAAATTCCCAAATTACCGCAAAAACAATTCTTAATTATGCACATCAAAAAGAGATACCTGTTGTTGCCGAGTTTGTCTGCTCAAAAGAGGTTTATGATTATGTCAAAGAGATGGGCGTTGACTTTGCACAAGGCTATGAGATAGCAGAACCTAAACCTGAACTAATTTAATGCTGTTTTCTAAAAGATAACAGAGATAACCTTCTACTGTTGCACCGGTTATCTGCTTAACAGCCTGAACATATGAGCGTACCTGCGCGAGATGTTTATCTGTGAAGTTCATTGCACTTTTATAATCTACGACAATATAGTTTCCATTCTCTTTTTTTATCAAAAGATCAATATAACGAAGGCTCTTTTTATAGCGCAAAGCTTTCTCTTTTTTATAAGTAGCATTTTGAAGTAAAGAAAAAAATGTCTCATTTTCCAAGAGTCGCTCTATACGAACACAAATATCTCTTATCTCATCCTCCCTCAAAATAAAGCCGTATCTGTTTCTTAATATCTCTGTTGCACTCACTAAAGCTTCCGGAGTGAACTCCCACAGCATCTCCAAAGTATAGTGCAGTGCCAATCCAAAATGAATAGCACCCAGATCCTCTTCTTGTTCATTTTCAGCTGCTAGAATCTCACTCTGTGTACCATAGTAAAGATTTTCATACTCTAGCTTTGCAGGGGCTTTTTGACGCTCTTTATGCTCCTGCGTAAGACGAAGCTCTCCAAAACTCCCAATCTCTAAATCTAAAATAGCAAACATAGATTTTTCATTTTTCTTAATGATAAAGAGATGTTCTTTTGCACGGGTAAAGGCAACATAAAGGGCATTGAGTGTATCTTCTTCAACAAGTGCTTTTTCTTTTTGTATAGCCGCTGCATAGGCATCATCTATCGCATCTCTGCCTGCTGTTCGCAGATAAACATTTTGCAAGACAATACCATCATACTCATAGATAATACTCTCACGTGAGGATGGTGCATTTT
>JAMOSE010000053.1 GCA_027063215.1 Sulfurimonas sp.
CATAATGTTATTTTATCTTAAAATGGCTATAATTACACTTATGAAAAAACCGTTCTCATGGGATGACTATTCCGACCAACCAGCACTACTGCAAGATAAAGCTTATAAGAAGAGTATGCGCAAGCGTGAGCTTGGCTCTCTTGTAAAAATGTCACTGACTGCCCTGTTTATGATTCCGATTTCACTGTTGGCAACTCCTTTTGTCAAACGCAAAGAGATAGATTCAAAACATTTTATCTCTTTGGGTATTGATTTCCAAAGAGAGCCTCACACAACAAACGAGATGATTGAAGAACTTGGTGTAAAAAGCATATTAACGCGCTTTAAACTATGGGAAATGGAAAAATTACCTCAACTTAAAACATTTTTACAACAGCATAAAGATAAAAAGATCACACTAAAGATTCTTCAAGACAGAGAACACATTGAAGATTTAGCACTTGCAAAAGAGCATCTCACACAGATATTTTCCGAGTTAGCTGAACTTGTGTATATATTTGAGATAGGCTCAACTATAAACCGTGCAAAATGGGGCTTTTTCTCCCCACGTGAGTATCTTGCATTTTACAAAGTTGCTTATGATCTTAAAAAAGAGCAATTTCCAACTATAAAATTAATGGGAAGCGAAGTTATTGACTTTGAGTTTCACTATACAGTAGCAACACTTTTTAACTTCTGCAAATGCAAATATGACGCTGTCGCAGCACTTTTATATGTGGACAGACGGGGAGCTCCTGAAAATACACAACTTGGACTCGCGCTAACTGATAAACTTGCCCTGCTAAGTACCATGGTATGGCTAAGTCCAAAGACAAAACAGGAACTGCACATCACCGAAGTAAACTGGCCGATCAAAGAAACAGCTCCTTATGCACCGACAAGTGAGTATGAGTGTGTAAGTGAAAAGGATTATGCCAACTATATGCTTCGCTACTACCTGCTAAGTTTTGCAACACAACAAGTGGACTCTGTAAGTTGGCATCAGCTTATAGCTCCAGGGTATGGACTTATCGACAATAGAGAAGGCATAAAAAAGAGAGAAGCCTACTATACTTTTAAATATATGACAAAAATCCTGCAAAATGCACAATTTCTACGTCTTGATATTAAACGTGATTACTATATTATTCAACTTTTGATCGATGAAGAGCTGCTTCAGATCCACTGGTCACGAAGGCCGACAACACTTAAAAATGAGGAGTTTTTTGAAGTCTATTCAAAAACAGGCAAGCGCCTTAAAAATGAGATTCTTGACATCAATGAATCTCCGACTTATATCTTTGTTATAAAAGAGGTCGGTAAAAAAGTAAATGCAAGTGAGCGTGTACTATGAAAATTTTAGTAGTAGTGCCAAATTGGCTTGGCGATGCAATTATGACAACACCGGCTATTGAACTTTTAGCACAAAAACATCCCCAAGCCCGTTTCATTTTTGTAGGCAGTTATGTAAGTATTGAAGCACTCAAACACCACCCACTGTGTGAACGTGCTATTATCGATACAACAAAAAAAGCATCTTCACGCCTTCTTGCTACCTACAAACTTGCACGTGAGATAGGTAAATGCAATCTGGCTGTTACATTTAGAAATCAACTCCACTCCTCACTACTACTCTACTTTACAGGTACAGTGCTTACTGTTGCCCGACAATCTTGGCACTCACGATTTTTACTCTCACATACGCCAAAGATATCTACAAATCAGCATCTGGTCATTCAGTATGCAAAACTTGCAATGGTAAATATCAATGACTTTAGTGAAGATGAAATAGGTCCACTCAAACTCTATATTATGCCTAAAAAGTTTGAAAGACCTATGCTTGGCATTAATGCAGGAGCAACATACGGCAGTGCTAAAAGATGGTACCCTGAACGCTTTGCAGCGGTGGCAGCCCATTTTAGTGATAGATATGACATCATTATCTTTGGCGGACCAAATGAGGTCGAGATGGCAGCAGAGATAGAAGATAATCTTAAAAATCTAAAGATTACCAACTACACCAATTTAGCAGGAAAAACAAATATAGAAGAACTTTGCGCAAATATTGGAGGATGCGCACTCTTTATAACCAATGACAGTGGACCTATGCACGTTGCAGCAGCTTACCAGGTACCGACAGTTGCCATTTTTGGACCGACAAAATATAAAGAGACCTCACAATGGATGAATGAAAAAAGTGTGATTGTAAGACATGAGATGGATTGTAGTCCCTGTATGAAGCGGGAATGTCCGCTAAAACATCATGAGTGTATGACAACGATTACAGCCTCAGAGGTTATTGAGGCTGCAGAGAGTTTAGAAGTTTAAAAATTAATTTTAAATCCTACATACCAGCAAGAGTTATAAGTAAAATCTCCACCTTTATTACTTTCGTAATTTGTATCAATGGATCGATAACCTAATGTAATACGTCCATGATCCATAATTTCAAGATTATAACTTAAACGATACTCTAAAAAGCTGTCTGCATCACTAAAAGCAAGAGCAGTTGGTGCATAATAAAGCGCACCGTTTAAGTACATTGGGAAAAAAGTCTTTACAGGTAACTTATAAGCAAATTCTAATCCAAGAGGAATAGAAACAAAATCTTTTGTAAAATTTGCTTTTACACCCATACCAACTTTCATACTTCCATCAGCAATAGCTTGCATCATTAAAAAATTTGCTTCAAAGTATGGATCAATATCAACATCTTCATCATCAGAATGATCTGCATCTGCATTCAAAAACTTTGCTCCAACAAACATTGTATCAGGTTCAACTGCATCATTAAACTGCCCTACATCAAACGTACCACCGATCTCCAAATCTTTATCATTAATATTAATCTCAGCTGTATTCATTGCAAATGCACTCAAAACACTTGCGCCTAAGAGCGTTATTTTTTTTAGCATATCTTTCCTTGTATCTTTTCTATAGTTTTTGTTGTACTTTTGCCATCGACAAAGTCCACAAGTTTTAATTCCCCAGCAAATTCTGTACCGACAACCGCTTTTCCTTCATAATCACCACCTTTGACAAGAACATCCGGTGCTATCATCTTTATAAGTTTATAAGGAGTATCCTCTTCAAATGGCACTACAAAATCCACCGCTTCAAGTGCTGCAAGAAGATAGGCTCTGTCCTCTGCAACATTTACAGGGCGCGTTGGACCTTTCAGGCGTGATACTGAAGCATCAGAATTCAGCCCTACGATTAAGACATCACCAAAGCTCTTTGCAATCTGAAGATACTTCACATGTCCAACATGCAGTATGTCAAAACATCCATTTGTAAAGACAACTTTTTTACCCTGCTTCTTGTAACGCTCTACTATCGCTTTTATCTCATCAAAAGTTTTGATGTGTGCATCGGAAGTACTTTTATGCAGACTTGCTTCATACTCTTCTATCTCATCAATTGTTACCGTAGCAGAACCAATTTTCCCTACAACAACACCAGCAGCAAGATTTGCAAATTTTGCTGTCTCATCTATATCTTTACCGGCTGAAAGTGCATAGGCAATAGAAGCTATTACCGTATCACCCGCTCCTGTTACATCAAAGACCTCTTTTGCAACGGTTGGAAAACGTTTGAGCTTTTCCTCATAAATAGCAATACCATCTTCTGAGAGTGTAATTAAAGATATCTCAAGATCACACTCACTTTTAAGCTTTAAGAGTGCATCTTTAAGGCTTTCTTCATTGACTATTTCAATACCCGTTGCCAGTTGTGCCTCTTTTTTGTTTGGTGTAAGCAGTGTTGCCCCTCGATACTTGGAGAAGTCACTTCCCTTAGGATCAACAAGCACACGAACAGCATTGTTACGTGCTAGTGTAATAATATCTTGACAAAGCTCCTCTGTTAAGACACCTTTTCCATAATCGGAAAGAATAACAGCATCATAAGATTTGATATGCTTACATAAGTTATCTACAATTGTACATACAGAATCAGCAGAAATATCCTCTTTACTCTCTTTATCATAGCGGAGTATCTGCTGCGAGACTGCAATAACGCGACTCTTTTTTGATGTTTTTCGACCATCTTGAATAATAAGTTTACTTTCATCAACATCTATCTCTCGAAGCATTGCACGTAACTCTTCACCATTTGCATCATCGCCAATTACTCCGGCAACACTTACATTGGCACCAAGGGCTTTAAGATTGTTAACAACATTACC
>JAMOSE010000054.1 GCA_027063215.1 Sulfurimonas sp.
GAAGCCGTTGTATTTTTAAAGTACTCACGCGGACCATATACATTAAAGTAACGCAGTCCTACTATTGAAATATCAGAAGATTGTATATAATCATTAGCGATGTTATCCATCATTACTTTTGAAAAGCCATATACATTATTTGGATCTTCATGCCCTACTTTAAAAACATCACTCCCACCATATGTAGCTGCTGAAGATGCATAGATCATATTTGCATCATGTGCAACTGCGAGATCAAGCAGATCTTTAAAAGCATTCACATTTGTCTTGATCATCAGATCCTGTTCCAATGCTGTCGTATCTGAAATGGCAGCTTCATGAAAGATATAATCAAATTTATAATTTACTTCCAAATCTAAAAGCAGATCTTTATCATTGATATCACCGCTTATAACCTCACCGCTAAAACCCAAAAGATTTTTAAAATGTCCAAAACTTTTAAGGTTTCCATTGCTTAAAGTCTCTCCGCTTCTAAAACTGTCCAGCACTACTACCTTTGCTTCTGGGTGATTCTTTTGAAAATAAAATGCTAAATTAGATCCTATAAAACCTGCTCCGCCTGTAATTAAAATCGTCTTGTTTTGTAAACTTTCTTCTCTATATCTCATATCTTCACCCTTTACTCACCATAATAAAATAATTTTAATAAAATAATACCTTTAAATTCATTAACAAGTATTTAAGAAAACTACTATTATAATGCAGGTGAAACTTTAACTTAAGGAAATAAAATGAAAAAAATCGTAATCGCTTCAATCGCAACTTTAGCATTAGTAACTGCTGCATCTGCTGCAGTAAACGGAAAAGCATGTGCTGCATGTCATGGTGCTCATTGGGAGAAAAAAGCAATGGGTAAATCTAAAGTTGTTGCTGAGATGACACATGCTGATATTGCAGCTGCACTCAAAGGATATAAAGCTGGAACTTACGGTGGTCCAATGAAAGGTGTTATGAAAGGTCAAGTAGCACGTTATTCAGATGCTGATTTAGATGCATTCTCACAAACTATCGGTAAATAATTTCTGATACTTCGAGCTATCCTTTTGGGTAGCTCATCTTTCTTTTTTAAAAACTTCAAATACTTTATATTTTATTCGGGTCTATACTCTTTTTTCTTATTCATAGCCTCTTTTTTCTTTGTCTCAAGCTTTACAGCATCATTTAACTCATCTACATCATCAAAAAGCGCAGAGTTTAAAAACTTCTCCTGATCATCAAACTGCCCTTTTTTAATAGCCCACATAAGCGCAACAACAGCGATAGAACCGAGAAAAACCGACACTCCAAGCATCATACCTATTACCCAACTATCCATTCTTAATCCTTGTACCCTAATTTTATACGCATTGAGTTTCCAACAACAAGTAAAGAAGATATACTCATCGAGATAGCCGCAACAAGTGGAATAACATAGCCTGCCATTGCAAGAGGTATGGTTATACCATTGTAAACTAATGAGAGCCCTAAATTCTGTTTAATCATTCTAAATGTTCTTTTTGAAATTTTAAAACTGTCATAAAGTGAAGAGAAGGTATCATTAAGCAGAACAACATCACTCACTTCTATGGCAATATCACTGCCGTTCCCCATCGCAATTGCGATATCACTGCTTGCAAGTGCCAAAATATCATTGATACCATCACCTGCCATAACAACTGTTTTACCATCTTCATGGAGTTTTGTAATATATGCAGACTTCTCTTCAGGAGTCAACTCTGCTTCATATTTTTCAATTCCGACAAGTTGTGCAACTTTTTGGGCACTTTTTTGATGATCTCCGGTAAGCATTATTACCTCAATCCCCATCTTTTTGATCTTGCTGATGGCCTCTTTTGCATCTTCACGCGGCATATCAAAAAGCTCAAACTCAGCTAAAAGTTCTCCTCCATAAGCAAAATAAAACTCACTATACTCACTGCTACTTGTAACATCCAAACCAATTGTACGCATCAGTTTTGCATTACCGCCTGCAAGCATTTTGCCTCTATACATTGCCGTAATACCCTGTGAAGCTATATTTTTAAAACGCTCTAATTCATAACAAGAGAGTTTTTCATCATAAATAGAATTAGCCACTGCCTTTGCAATAGGGTGTTTGGAGTTTAACAAAAGAGAATAGAGCATTGATGTGTCAAACGCTTTTAGAAAATTACTTTGCACTACTTCAGGTCGGCCCTGTGTAATTGTTCCTGTCTTATCAAGGGCTAAAACATCAGCTTTTGCCATTGTCTCAAGCTGTGCAGCCTCTTTAAAGAGTATGCCCCTCTTAGAGGCTATTGAGAGTCCTACCAGTGTGGCCACCGGAGTGGCTAGAGCCAATGCACACGGACATGCGATAACAATAACAGAGATAGCGATCATAAATGATTGCTCAAAACTTGATGAATAAAAATACCAAGCTATAAAAGTAAAAAAAGAAAGCAAAAGAATCGTTGAAGAAAAGTATTCACTCAGTTTATTTGCAAGTTGCTGAATTTTAGGCTTATTGTTCATAGCATTTTCAAGCAAAGAGACAATATGACTCATTGTTGAGTGAGCATAATCTTTCGTTACTTTATACTTAATATCAGCATCAATACTCACTGTTCCACTGATCACACTATCACCTTTTTGTTTAAAGATAGGATCACTCTCTCCTGTTAGGCTTGACTCATCAAAGTTACCACTTCCATCAATCACTTCTCCATCAAGAGCTACGCGATCACCGCTAGAGAGGACTACAACAGCATTCACTGTTACATCATTGACATTTTTTGTAACTATTTTTTCATCTTCGACAACTTTAACATCAGAAGGAAGATGCTGACTCATAATATCAAGCGTATCTGCAATACTTTTTTTACTTAGTGCCTCTAAAAACTTTCCAACCAAGACAAAGGAGACAATCATCGTCACCGAATCAAAATAGGCTTCACCACTGCGTGTAAGTGTAATATAAATTGAGTAGATATATGTTAGCAGTGAACCGGTGGCGACCAGGGTGTCCATATTGACCGTTTTGGTTTTAAGGCCATAATACATCCCTTTAAAAAAAGGCCAACCACTGTAAAAAAGAACCGGAGTTGAGAGCGCCCACTCTCCAAGATTTAAGATGTGTTTAATCTCTGGAGAGATTCCACTAAAATAGCCTGCATACTGTGCAACCATAATTGTCATCATATTCATTGTTGCAAAAACAGCAACAGCTATTCGCAAATAGTAATCTTTTCGTTCTTTGTTTGCTTTTTCTTCTTGCAGTGAAGCATCATACGGGTAGGCATTGTAACCGATAGCACGGATCATATCAATAATCTCTGAGAGTTTTACTACATCATCATCCCAGACAATTTTTGCTTTGTTGTTTGTGTAGTTGATATTTGTAGCAATAACACCATCCATATTCAACAGTGCTTTTTCATTCAGCCATACACAAGCTGAACAGTGAATACCCTCAATAATTAAAGAGACTTCGCAAAATCCTTCTTTGTTAAGCGTTACAAAACGCTCATAAAATGCAGGTGCATTAAAATTGCTTGAGTCTTCATACTGCTGTGAAGGAGGTGCCAATTTTTCATCACCAAGTTTTTTATAAAATCCGTCAAGTCCCTGATCACTAAGCAGATGAAAAACACCCTGACAACCATTACAACAAAAGTAATGCCCATCATCTTCGATCATTACATCTTCACTAAACTCCAAATGACAGTGATCACATTTAATTTTCTTCGACAACTTGAAACTTCCCTAATATTCTATTTTTTTTAAGTTGTTGCCATGGTCTGACATAGCCGTTCATACAGATATAAACACCGGCTATCTCTTGCGTCTGGGCAAAGCCTATGGACATTCCAAGGTTGAAACTCGCCTCTGATTTTTCAATACTATAGGGTTTCATTGCACCAGTTAGAACGATGACTCTATCATCGAAAATAGCATCCAAAAACTCAGCTGTCTCATCAATGGTATCTGTTCCATGGACAATTACAAACTCAGCCTCTTGTGATTCAGAGATAATACTTGCAAGCATTTTTCTATCTTCTGTAGTCATATCCAGACTGTCTTTATAAACTACACCAGCCATCATAAAGTGGTGCTTTATAGAAGCCATAATCTCATCGATAGCATCATTATCGTAAGGGACTTCCAAAACTCCCGTCTCTTCATTATATCGTTTGTTAAATGTTCCGCCACTGTTGAGTATTAACATATTTACTTCCAAATTTCATCTAATTTTTTTATAATCTTTGTTGCTTTTGACTCTTGTGTAGTACCACGCTCATCCAAAAGATAATTCTCTGTAAGGCCGGCATTTATTCCCGCTTCTATATCACGCTCTTTATCGCCTATCATAATTGAATTGTGTAAATCAATAGCAAACTCATCTGCAGCTTGTAACAACATACCGGGCTTTGGTTTACGGCATTCACACGTTCCTGAGATATCCGGATGGTGTGGACAATAATAGACTTTTGCGATCGTAATATCTCTTTTTGCAAACTCAGATACCATCCACTCTGTCAATTTTTTAAAATCTGCTTCACTATAATATTTTCGAGCAATTCCAGATTGATTTGTTACAACAAAAATCAAATAACCTAAATCTTGATAGTGTTTGCAAAGTTCAAATATTCCATCGATAAACTCAAAATCCTCTTGCTTATAGAGATACTCTTTTTCAACATTGATAACACCGTCACGATCAAGAAAAAGAGCTTTGTGTTGCATCTTAAGCACCTACTCCATCACCAAAAAGCTCTTTTTCAATAATATCACAGATAATATGCCCAATTAAGATATGTGACTCTTGAATACGAGGTGTCGAGTCTGAAGGAACAACAAGTGCAATATCTGCCATCTGCGCCATCTTTCCGCCATCACGTCCGACAAGCGCTACAGTTGTTATGCCTTTTTTCTTTGCAGACGCAAAAGCATTGATAATATTTTGTGAATTTCCCGAAGTAGAGATCCCAAAAAAGATATCACCCTTTTGTCCCATACCTTCAAGCTGACGTGAGAAAACCTGATCGTATCCATAATCATTTCCAATGGCTGTTAGGTTTGAGGTGTCTGTTGTAAGAGCTAGTGAAGGAATAGATGGTCTGTCAAAACCATAACGTCCAACAAGCTCTGCTGCAATATGCTGCGCATCAGCAGCACTCCCGCCATTGCCTGCTAAAATTGTCTTTTTGTCACTCTCTTTATAGAGTTTTACACAGAGTTTTGCAACCGCTTCTATCTTCTCTAAAAGCGCTTCATTTTCATAAATAGCTTGTTTTGTCTCATATGATTTTTTAATTTGATCTTGTATATAGTTTTTCATTGAATAAGCCTAGAAATAATATGTAAAATAATAGCATAGAATTGGTTAGAAAAAGGTGTTTAAAATAAAGAGAGAAGAAGTTTTAAAAGAAAAAGTAACCAAAGAGAAAAACTCTTTGGCTAGAGGATGTTAACAGATAAAATTAGTCGATTTTTACAGAAAAAAATTTAGTTTTTTTCTGCACTGCTTTTTAAAGCTTGTCCGCTTTTTTAACATCATAAAGAATGTCATCCATTGGGTGACGATACATTGGCATTGCAAGACGTTTTTCATCAAGTACGTGACCAATGAAACCAATTGATCGACCAACGATGAAAAATGCATTCAGTGTACCAGACTCGATAAACTCATTGATCTCTTCTTCAGAGTATCCAAGTGCTCTCCACATATCTACCATCAATATTCCGATAGTACCATCAACATTAAGAATAAGGTTCTCTTTTTTACTTGTTGTAAGTGCTTCAACAGTTCTTGCATAGTCAAGAAGTGGAGTACTTGGAAAGTGTTCAGCTGCATAGTTCATAAGACCAGTTACACGTAAATCTGGGTTTTTAAGAGATTTGATACGGTGACCGATACCTGGAATTGGCACACCTTCGCCTTTCATATATTTTAAGAAAGCTTTAGGGTCAAGACCATTGTCATCTGCATATTTGAAGTACTTCGCAGCACCATCAATAGCACCACCAAAACGTGGACCAATAGTTAAAAGACCAGTTACAAGTGACTCAACAACAGATTTTCCAGCACGTGCAGTTACTTTTGCATTGTGCGCACCCGATACGGCAGGACCATGATCTGCAACAGTTTTGATTACAGTTTCAATGAAATCTGTAGCCCATTTTGGATACTGTTTTTTGAACCATAAAAGTGAAATAACATCACCGATTCCTTTACCAGTATCTGGAGTAGCAACGCTAGAGATTGGGAAACCTGCATATGTACACTCTTCACCACGGTCATCAGAAATAGTACAGATGAACTGTTTCGGACGACGTACTTTTGGTACGATGTTAATCTCTGGCTCTTCAATCTCACCAATGATGCCTTTAGCTTTAAGGTCACTGTATACTTCCATAATAGTCGCTGGAAGATCATTGAAAGTTGCAGGTACATGAATACCAGCTTCAGCCATAGCTTTGTTTTTCGCTTCAGCAGTCTCTCTCTCAGCATTAGCTGAAGCTCCTGCGTGACCGAACTGAACACCAGAGTCATAATATTTTGCGATTGTACCGATACACCATGCAATGATTGGTTTAGTAATCTTACCAGATTTAACTGCTTCAATAACTTTATACTCTTCAGTACCACCAACTTCACCAAGAAGGATCATATATTTAACATCTGGATTTTTTTCCATACGAAGTAAATTGTCGATGAAAACTGAACCAACAAATCTATCACCACCAATAGCAACACCCTCTGCAATACCATCAGCATTGATAGCGATGATATTTGAAAGCTCATTAAAGAGACCTCCAGAACGCGTTACAAGTCCACAAGAACCTGCACGGTGCAGTTTAGAGTTGATGATATTCTCAATAGTACCACCGATATTTGCAATTTTAAATGCACCCGGAGCAATAGCACCAACAGTTGCAGGCCCAATTACTGTTACATCTAATTCACGTGCATACGCATTCATACCACGAGCAAGACGCTCAGGAATACCCTCAGCTGTAATCATAATAGTCTTGAAACCACCAAGATTTAAAGCTTCCATAGTTACATCATAAGCAGTTCTGAATGATGCAAAGTTTAAAAGTACATCAGCTTGCGGCTGAGCAGCTTTTGCTTCTGTTGTACTTTTGTAAAGTGGAATCATAATCTCATCACCACCCCAAAAGAACTTCTCAAATTTATTTCCACTTGTAGGTGCTACGATAGCTGCAACTGAAGGAGTCTCTCTTTTAATTGTATAATCATAATCAAGCATTCTTTGGATTGCTGTTTTGTTGTTGTTCCAAAAAATTGCCTGTGTATCTCTAGTAAATAATTTTCCCATCTCTTCTCCTTACTTCTCTTCTAATGCCATACGTACAATATCTGTAACGTGTGTTTCTGGCCCATAAACGTGAATTTCAAGACCTAGTCTATCAGCTGCCTCTTTGATGTCTTTTAAACCTTTTTCATAGTTTGGTCCACCACGACGAACGTAGATTTTAACACCAACATCTTTCATTTTGTCTGCATACTTTTCAAACGCTTGAATAATACCTGTAAATGTTTTTGCAACATCAGTAAAGTTCGCAATCGCACCACCAATGATTAAAATCTTATCACGACCTTTTGGATCTTTTTCTCTTGTCATAAGATCTAAAATAGTCTCAGCATAGAATTTTGTCTCACCAGTAGTAGGCCCACCAGAGTACTCACCATAATTTGCCAAATCTTCAATACCTGCAAAATCAGCAATAGTATCTGCGTAAACAACAGATGCACCACCACCGGCAACCATAGTCCAGATTCTTGCCTCAGGTTTTAGAAGTGTAAGTTTTAAAGATGCACCAGTTTTCGCATCAGCCTCTTCGATAGCTTCTACTTCAGGAGATTTTGCTTCCATACCAAATGCAGTAGGATACTCAACATCACCCCACTCTTCTACCATCATAAAACCAGCTGTATCATCAAGCTTAGCAACCATATCTAAAAGCTCAATTTTATTTCCTTGCATTACAAAAGGATTAATTTCAAGGTAAGCGAAGTTAAGCTCACGGTATGCTTTAAAGAAACCAATAGCAAATTTTGCGAAGTTTTCTTTATCTTCCTCTTTTACATCAGCAGGAATATTGGTTTTGATCTTCTCAGCGATCTCATCCTCTTTTGCAGTAATTGGGAATGCTACTTCAGTAACTTTTTCGTCCCAACCCTCTTCAACTTCCATACCACCTTCAGCTGACATATAAAGAACATCTTCATCACCAACACAAGTAGCAGAAATATAATACTCTTCAGATTGATCATGTGGAGTAAATGGCTCAACAATAAAATGAGTCAATCTATCAACTTTAGGCTCACCAGTCGGAGTATCACCATCAAACGAAAAATATACTTCAACATCTTCTTTTGATTTTTCATCAATCCAAGCTGCAGCTTTTTCTAATGTAACATCACCTGGTTTTTGATCTTTAAATAAAACTAATCCATTCTTACCACGCTTACCAAATAACATATCTGGTTTTGCAACAAGTGGCTTCTCTTTTAACCACGGCTTCTCTTTTGCAGCTTCAAGTAACTCAGCACCTGAAGTTACTAAAACTGTTTCGTATGAATAAGTAAAATCCGGAAAATATTTATCCCAGTGTTTTGCTAAAATTGACTTTGCGTCGTATTCTCGTATCGCTTTTTGAGCCATAGAAACTCCCTATTTTGATATTTATGGGTAATTCTAGCATAAACTCATTGAATAACTATCTTTGCTTTCTCTTAACTCTTGAAAATGAACTACTTACTGTTTAATTTAGTAACAGTAGCTTTATATAGGATTCTATTTTTGTAACTTATTGTTACATCAGGCTCTCTTTTACTCTTTAGAGGAAGTTCTTTTAAGATATTCTTGTCACATTGAGTAACAGCATAAAACCGTAATCTCTTCTGCATTCTTCTATCTGTAGTAACACAGTCAATATTTTGAGCTTTCAACTTTTGAGCCAATGATTTTGCTATATGCATATTATAAGCAAAGTTCTTTTTTGGATTGTCTAGTACCAAATAGAGTTCTTTATTAAAAAAAACTACTAAAGTATTGAGAATCAACAGTATAAAAGAGCTTACAAATATAGCTTTATAAGCTCTTCTATGCTCTTTTAAACGTACACGATATGAGCTTACAAATGTTTGTGCGGCAAGTGGTAAAGCGATGATAAGATAGGGAGCAAAATGTTCAATATCTACACGTTGCCGAAAAGAGATTAACAGTGAAAAAAGAAGTGCTGTTGAAGCAATATACCAGAGTTTGTCTTTTTTATCTGCAAGATAACGTCTGTAAAGCACATAAAATATATAAACAAAAATAATAGGATTAAAAATAGCAGCATAAACACCTATAGTATCTAAAAAGTGACCACGTGGAAAACCATATATATCAAATCCATAGAGATATGAAGAGAAGAAAAAAAGTCCTATATTATAAGCAAACTCTTTTTTTTCTTTGTTAAAAAGGTGGTAAAAAGCAAGTCCTAAAAAAAGGTATACAAAGCCTACATCAAGAAGTGCATAGACCAAAAGTAAAATATTTATAAAAAATTTTGAAACTTTTTGTTCCAAATAAAGATACAAAAGCAATCCAAAGATAATAAATCCTGCATGATTTACCATAATCGCAGAACTTACAACTCCAGGAAGCAGAACAAAAGTCAAAACAAGCCAAAGCCTATCCCTTTGAAACTTAAGATACCTTTTAGAGATAATATAGATCAGCAATGCACTCAATATATGCATTGCTATAAAAACAAATCGCAGACCAAAATCATTATGACCAAAAAAAGCTAAAGAAGTTTTTACTAAAAGTTGTAAAAATGAAAAATCTCCATACAACAATGAAGCTTCGCTAGAAGATATAGAGACATGAGCTGTTTCAAAGAAAAGTACACAAGCATCTATTCCTAAAATGAGAAATAAGATGATTTTATATTTCATAATTTTAAGAAGTTTCCTATCATCTCATGTCCATATTCACTCATTATAGACTCAGGATGAAACTGTACACCATAAATATCTTTATCTTTAATTTTCAGTGCCATAATCTCATTGTCATCTGTCGAGTACGCTGTTGGTTCTATAATATCAGGCAGTGTATCTTTATCTACAATCAATGAGTGGTAACGTGTTGCTATAAACTCAGCAGGAAGATCTTTAAAAATTTCACAAGAAGCACTCTGCTTCATTGTAGATGTTTTTCCATGCATCATATTTTTTGCACGAACAACATCCCCACCAAAAACCTGTGCAATACTCTGATGCCCTAAGCAAATCCCTAAAATAGGAACTTTATCTTTAAAATAACGAATTACATCAAGTGTGACTCCTGCCTCATCAGGAGAAGCAGGCCCAGGAGAGATAATGATCTTCTCAGGTGCTAAAGCTTCAATCTCCTCCACACTCATCTCATCATTTCTGATAATCTTTAAATCCGCACCAAGCTCACGGCAGTATTGAACAATGTTATACGTAAAACTATCATAATTATCTATCATTAAAATCATGGTTTATTATCTCCTCACAAAGCCCTTTATAAAGGGATTTATCATATATTTAATAAATTATATTTTTCATTTTTCTAAACTATTTTTAAGCGTAAAATACATTTAAGAACATTTTAACACTTTAGAAATATATTTTTATGGAGGTATTATAGCAAATTCAAACCTTATTTATTGTCATTGAGACTTTTCTCTCCAGATATTAAAAAAAACCTACCAATCATCAAAAAGTAACCATTCTATTATATTAACAATCTTAATTGTTTTATCATCTATAGTCTCCGTACAACTCTCATCCATGGTTAATAGCAGTAAGTTTATATTTTTTAAATGTTTTAATTCATCAGACGCTTTTACTAAAGCCCGCAGTTCTCTTTTTTTGGTCTTCTTATCCTGAAGCGTTTTACTGACTTGTACTAGATGGGTAATCTTCTCATACTCTTTGATAAGAAAGTCCACTTCATACCCTTGTGCTGTTTTAAAATAATAAATTTCACTATGTCTTCGATTTAATTCAAGATAAACTATATTCTCCAACATGTCACCTATGCGTTTACCTACTTCAAATGAAACTCTCTTAGAAAGTCCTGTATCTATAGAATAAATCTTTTTTGGGTTGACATACTGTTTTTGCAAAGACCAATCAAAGAGTGGTACAGACTGAATCATATATGTATTTTCCAAATACTCCATATATCTACTGGCAAGGTCATGAGAAACACCCAATCTATTCTTCACTTTGGTAATGGAGATAGCATTGGAGATAGAAGACAAGAGAAAAATAGACAAGTGCTCCAAGATTCTAAAATTATCCAACTTATAACGAGCAACAATATCTCTAAGCAAAATAGAATCAAAATAACTTTTCAATTCAAATTCTTTCAGTGC
>JAMOSE010000055.1 GCA_027063215.1 Sulfurimonas sp.
AGATAACAACTGTACACAGAGTCTTTAAAATGAAAAAAGTTCTCTGTTCCTATGGTCTCTTGCAGTTTTGTTAAAAAGAGAAGCATTGCATGTACTTCATCACTATTTATATCCAACTCAACATCCAGACACTCTTCAAAAAATCCTAAAAAATCATCATAATAACGATACGCTTCATCCTTTTCATTATCATCAAAATACTCAAGCCAGCAATGAATCAACTCCTCACTCTGATTTGTAACAATATCTTTTAATGCACTACAAAATTCTCTATTCATTTTTTCCCTTTTTTTAATTTTTAATAACAACAATAGAACTATCATCAAATTGTGATGTTGCAAAATGCAACATTACAAATGCCATAAAATATGAAGAATACCCACGCATCTCTTCCTCTTTAAAATACTCCATTTTTTGAGTCTGCATACCATCGGTTGTTACAATGCAAAACGCTCCATCTTCGAGTTCATAGTGCAATTTTTCAACACTTGAAAACGCTTCTCCGATTATACCACTTTTTAATGTTTTGAGCACTAAATGATTTTGTGTTTTTATCCATACGCTCAAATCAACACCACACAAAGAGATATGATTTTTTACAATTTCTGCAACTACAAAAACAGCACTACGCATCTTTTTTTCATGTAGCTCTTGATGAATTTGCTTAAAAAAATTTTCTATCACAATACATGAGAGTTGTGAGGAATAAAAGCTTTTTTCTATCAGTTTAGCTGTTTTATGTGACTTTTTATTATGACCTGCCGCATCTCCAAAAAGCAAAAATTTTCCTTTTTTAGCACAGAAGTCACCATTATTTGCTTCATCAATATAGGGTTTTGAAAAACAGACAATTTTCTCTTGTAACTCTTTAGGCTTTAAAAGAATAACCGTACCATGAAAGTTCTTTTTCTGCGTAGAAAATATCTCAAAATTATAAAGACCATTGATACTAAGCTGATAAAGTCCAAGTCCAAGTGAATTTTCTGCGGTGGTATAGCCTCTTTGTAAAGAGTGTGCAACATTATCTATTCCCTTTCCATAATCCACAACACCAAGCAAATAATAACCACTGGACTCCAAAAGCAATACTTTGCCGCCCTCTGTATGTTTGATAAGATTTGTTGCAAGCTCCATAAATGCCAAAATAAAAAAACTTTTGTCTCTAAATTTTTCCTCACAAAAACGACTCTGTAGTGTTCTTTTTACATAGATAATATCGGCCTTTTGCTTAATAGAAAACTCTTCAATAATTTTCATAAAAGATATCCCAATTCATTCTCTATATGGTGAGAGAGTTTTTCATTTTTAATAATAACATCTGAGCTAATTCCAATTCCAAACTCTTTTTTACACTCACCGACAATCTCTTGTAATTTGTATGCTATAAAATCTTCTCTCTGCCCTATATATAAAAGTGCAAATTTATCAGCATGAATACGCGCGAAATAGGCATTATGATGTTTTGGTTCCTTCATAATATGTTTACATGAAAAAGCGTGTTGAAATTTTTTTGCTATTTGCACCAGTAAAGTATCTCCTTTTTTTAAACCATAAAGTTTGTTGTAGTCTTTAAAATGTCTTATATTTATAAGCGTTAAAACCACTTTATATTCATAGTCCGATGACTTTCGCAAAATCGCAAGCAGTCCACCTCTATTTAAAGCTTTTGTAAGGGGATCTAAAAAGAAAAAACTATTTCTCAACTCTTCAAGTTCATTAAATTTTATTGCCTCAATATCCTCTTTTGCAACGCCATGCTTGCGAATCATTTTTACAAAAGCATCCAAAAAAAGAGGATCAAATTTTCCATCTTCCTCTGTTAAAATTGCCAAAGACTTTTCAAAAGGGATGGAAGCTCTATAAACTCTTCTTGTAGTAAGTGCATCAAAAACATCTGAAATAGTAAGAAGTCTGGCCTCTACGGGTATCTCTTGTGCTTTTAATCCCAAAGGATAGCCACTTCCGTCATAATTTTCATGGTGTGCAGATACTATCTCACTTAGATGACTATAGTGTGGAATTGTTTTGATGATTTTACCACTGATGGAACTGTGAAGTTTGATAAGTTCATACTCTTCACTATCAAGCTGTCCAGGTTTAAGAAGAACATTATCAGGGATGCCTATTTTACCTACATCATGCAACAAACCGGCTATATAGACATTTTTGCATATCTTTTCATCAAGCTCAAGCGAATGTGCCAAAAGATAGGCATAATAGGCAACTCTTTGAGAGTGCCCCTGTGTATAAGCATCACGAATCTCTGTTGCGGTAATAAGGGGGATAATCTCATCTATATTATACTTCTGCTTTTGAACTTTCACTGACCTACTTTCAAATTTTAGCTAAGGCTAGTATACTACACTTTGAAAAAAAATTCCATATAAAAATTAAAAAAAAATTAAAATATGCTAAAGCGTGTAAGAAAGAAACTCAAA
>JAMOSE010000056.1 GCA_027063215.1 Sulfurimonas sp.
TCATTGATGAAGAGCATAAGTTTGGGGTGAAGCAAAAAGAGAAGATTAAAGAGCTCTATCACAATGTGCATCTGCTCTCAATGTCAGCAACGCCGATTCCTCGATCGCTGAATCAGGCTCTGAGTTCTATTAAAACAATGAGTCAGCTCTTAACGGCTCCAAGTGAGCGTCAAGGGGTGCGTACCTTTGTAAAAGAGTATGATGAGAAGCTAATAAAAGAGGTCATTTTGCGTGAGCTTCGTCGTGGCGGGCAGGTCTTTTATGTGCATAACTCCATTGACCATATGCCTATTAAAGAGGGTGAATTAAAGGCACTGCTTCCGGATCTGCGGATCTTGATGCTGCATTCCAAGATCTCAGCTGCACAAACCGAAAAAGAACTTTTAAAGTTTGAAGCTGGTGAGTATGATCTTATGATTGCAACAAGTATTATTGAGAGTGGTATTCATATGCCACGAGTTAATACCATTATCGTTGATGGAGCGGATAGATTTGGAATAGCCGATCTGCATCAACTTCGCGGACGTGTAGGGCGGGGACATGTTGAGGGCTTTGCCTACTTTATTGTTCAAAATAAAGAATCCCTTACAGATGAAGCAAAAAAACGTCTTTTAGCCCTTGAGTCGAACTCCTTTTTGGGATCAGGCTCTGTTCTTGCACACCACGACTTAGAAATTCGTGGAGGCGGGAACTTAGTTGGCGATGCACAGAGCGGGCACATTAAAAATATTGGGTATTCACTCTACCTCAAGATGCTTGAAGATGCTATTAAAGAGCTGAGCAATACCAAAGAGAGTGAGCGTATAAAAGTCGATATTAAGCTGACAATTTCAGCCTATATCTCTGATGAGGTAGTCCAAGAGGATAGACTCCGTCTTGATATCTATCGCAGGCTTTCACAGTGTGAAGAGGTTGTAGAGATCTATGAGATTGAAGAAGAACTTATTGATAGATTTGGTGAGCTTGATACACCGACAAAACAGTTTATAGAGTTGATGGTGATAAAACTGATTGCTCTTGATAAAAAGATAAAATCTATTGGAAACTATGGGCAAAATATCACTTTTACCTATCTCAATGATTCCAAAGAGACGATCAAATCAGATAGCAGAGATGATGATGACATCATCAAAGCAACACTCTCTTATCTGCGAAATAACAAACCAAAGGCAGTGTAGATGAAAATAGCTTTTATAGGCGATATTGTAGGGCGTCCCGGTCGGGATATGGTAAAGGCACACTTGGCAAAACTGCGAGAGAGTGAAGGACTTGACTTTGTCATAGCAAATTATGAGAATGCTTCGCATGGTTTTGGGCTTACTTCTAAAAACTGCAATGAGCTCTTTTCCTATGGTGTTGATGTAATGACCGGAGGGAATCACTCTTGGGATAAAAAAGATATTGTACCTCTTTTTGAGAGCCATGAGATACTTCGACCGCATAACTATCCTGAGGGTGTTGCCGGTACGGGGTGCAAGGTCTATGAAGTGGAGGGTGAGAAGCTTGCAGTAGTGAATCTTATGGGGCACTACGGTATGCCATACTGTGATAATGCTTTTCGCTGTGCAGAAGTAACTGTAGGGGAGTTAGAAGCAGCAGGTGTAAAAAATATTTTTATAGACTTTCATGCAGAAGCAACAAGTGAAAAGCGTGGAATGTTAATGCTTTTAGAGGAGCGGGTAAGTGCAATAATCGGAACACATACCCATGTCTCTACAGATGATTTTCAGATTGTTAATGCTACGGCTTACTTGACTGATATAGGGCTGAGTGGTTGTCGTGACAATGTAATAGGAATGGATAAAAAAGTACCCTTACAACAGTTTCTTACAGGGATGAAAGGGCATTTTGATATTCCTAAAAAGTGTAAAAAGATTTTGCAAATTGCCATTTTAGAGATAGAAAAAGGCAAAACAACAGCAGCATATAAACTCAAGATCTTTGATGATGGAAGAATATTTAGAAGTGATGCTTGGATGGAAGATTAAGCTGCAGTAATGCGGTAGTAGTTTTCGTTTTGAGTGTAGATATTTACCATCTCTTTTTTTGCAAGCGTTTGTTTGGCTTCTTGTGCTTCTTTAGAAATTTGAAGATTTGGTTTTGTTCCACCAATAACACTTTTTGGTCTTTGAGCGAGTGAATACAGAGTAGAATTTTCTTTATAAGCAAGCTTTGCGTCTTGATATTTTTTTATTTTTTCAAAACTCTCTAACTCTTGATTTGCTTGTTGCTGACGAAGAAAATTATAAGATGGAAGATATGCTTTTTTTGGTGTAAATGGTATTGTTTTAAGAGAATCTGTTGTTTGTTTGTTGTGTTGAAATGAAAAGTTTGCACCTTTTTTTTCTGCACTCTCATCTTTTTGTATATTTACTTTTGTAGATTGAAATGGAGATATATAAGTTACATAAGATGCTACATACATAGT
>JAMOSE010000057.1 GCA_027063215.1 Sulfurimonas sp.
TGAACTATCTTGTGCACTTGAAGAAAAAAGTATAGAAGATAGTGCAAATACATTAGTACAGATCTTTTTAGCTGAAGCAGATAGCGATTTGATTGTTTCTATTCAAGATTTTTTTAGAGAGCAGTATCCAAAAATTGCTCTTATAGGGACAACTACAGATGGAATTATTTATGGGGGATCTGTTCTCTTTGGTGATAGATGCAGTGTCGCTGCTATTACATCTTTTGAAGCTACATCCATACAAACAGACATTATAGATATTGCGCAAGTGCATAATAACAGTCATTTACTTGGTGAGATGTTTGCAAAGAATGTTCTCCAAAAAGAGACGAAACTGCTCATTGCTTTTATAGATGGTCTGCATACAAATGGAGAGGAGTTTGTTAATGGAGTCTCCTCAATAAAAGATGATGTTATTCTCTCTGGTGGTATGGCTGCAGATAATGGACGTTTTGAAGAGACTTATGTTTTTGACAAAGAGAGATATACAAACCATGGTGTTGTTGGTGCATCATTAAACTCTGAACTTTTAAATGTTACTGTTAATTATACTTTTAACTGGGAGCCAATAGGAAAAAAGCTAAAAGTAAATAAAGCTGTAAAAAACAGAGTGTATGAGATCGATGGTATGAGTGCTGTGGATATCTATGCAAAATATATGGGACAAGAGGTTGCTGAACAACTTCCCCATGTAGGGATCGAATTTCCTCTGATCCTTGAAGAAGATGGTCTGAGTATCGGACGCGCAGTAGTTGCAAAACATGATGATGGTTCTTTGAGTTTTGCCGGAAATATTGAGGAAGGAAAATATGTGCGTTTTGGGGTAGGTGCTATTGATGCGATACTTCATAACAGTAGTTATCAAGTGCAAAAACTTTTAAATGAAACGCCTTATAAACCAGAAGCTATTTTTATCTACTCTTGTATGGCACGTCGTCGATTTTTAGAGGAGTATGTAGGAGAAGAGCTAAAGGTTCTTAAGCAGTTGAGTTTGTTATCAGGCTTTTTTACTTATGGAGAGTTCTTTCATACAAAGCAAAAAAATCAGTTATTAAATGAGACTATGACACTCTTGCTTTTAAGTGAAAGTAAAATACCTTTAGACTTTCCAAATGAAGAAGAGACTCCTCAAGTCGATCATGAAATTCGTATAAATCATGTCTTGGCACGTTTAGCAAACACTGTTTCAAGTGAACTTGAAAAATTAAATGAAAATCTTGAAGAGAGGATAAAAGAGAGTGCTGATTTTATTGTAAAACAGGCCTATTTTGATAAGTTGACGGGATTGCCAAACAGACTGAGCCTTATACAGCATTTAGAGGAATCTATAGGGGATACTGTTTTTCTTGTCAATATAGATGACTTTACAACAATAAATGATTTTTATGGCTATGTGGTAGGGGATCGTATTTTACAAAAAGTTTCCAAGATACTCAATGAACTTATACAAAAGTATGATGGTGTCGTCTATAAACTTCCTTCGGATGAGTTTGCTCTGCTTATCAAAGATATCCATGATAAAGAGAAGATAGAAGCGATAATGAAAGAGTTTATTGAGACTATTGAAAAAGGGGAGTTTAGTATTAATGGGAATTTTATTTACGTTAATGTAACTATCTCTGCAGCATTTGTAAATAAAAATAAAACAGGTCTTGCAAATGCAGATATGACACTGAAAATGGCAAAAAAACTTGCCAGACAGTCTATGGTCTTTAATGAAGATCTTCAACTCAGCAAGCATTATGAGGAAAATATTTACTTTGCAAACACTATTAAATCAGCCATTGCAAATGATAGGATTGTTCCTTATTTTCAGCCAATGGTCTCTTTTAAAACAGGAAAAATTGAGAAATATGAAGCTTTGGTACGTCTTATAAAAGAGGATGGATCTGTTCTTTCTCCTTACTATTTTCTAACTATCAGTGAAAAGATCAAACTTTATCCTAAAATTACAGAGATAATGATAGAAAAAACATTTAGTCTCTTTAATCGTAATGGTCTGAATTTTAGTCTTAATTTAGGATTGAATGATATTATCAATGATAAAACACGCGAATTTTTGTTTGAAAAGATCGTTGCATATGATATTGCATCACAGTTGACGATTGAAATTTTAGAGACACAAGAGTATTCGATGGAAAAAATTGTAAGTGATTTTATTCATGATATTTATGCATTGGGGGCAAAGATTGCTATTGATGATTTTGGAAGTGGTTTTGCCAACTTTAAACATATGACGACAATTCAATCTGACTATATGAAGATAGATGGCTCGCTTATTAAAGATATGGTAAACAACAAGAATGATCAGTTTGTTGTTGAAACAATTGTCTCTTTTGCCAAAAAATTAGGAAAGAAAACGATTGCAGAGTTTGTGCACTCCAAAGAGGTATATGATCTTGCAAAATCTATGGG
>JAMOSE010000058.1 GCA_027063215.1 Sulfurimonas sp.
TAAAACCCTTATAATCTTTTTCATATAAACGTGTACCCATATAGTTCATATATTTATAACTTTTTTCTCCTGAGCTAAGCTTTGGAATGAGACTGTGCTTATAAACATAAAAAGGTTCAATAGCTCCTTTTGCTCTTGTTTGAAAATGAGAATAGACAACAGCGCCTTCATACTGATGCTTCTCAAACATACTAAATTTATCTGGATCTTTTGTTCTTGTCTGTCCGTACCAGGCATCAATAAAATTTCCATCAAACTTATAAGAAAATCGTCCTGCATCCCAAAGCCAGCCGATTGAATTTCCCCAGCCTCCGGGACCTATTATTCGTTTGTCTCCATAAACAATATCCTGTCTGCCGATCTTCAAAGATAAATTATTTATATTTGCAAGTGATTTGAAAGTCAATGAAGCATCGTAAAGTTCAAAATGCTCAACATAAGGATTTTGCATATAAGCATACGGAGTATTTTTATTTTTTATAAAATCATCTTTAGAAAGTGAACTGCCCCACTCCCTTGCATCATACATAATGAGTGAATACTCTACATTTTGGGTTTTATATTCCACACCTGCCATTACTCTTTGCAATAAAATAACATCATCACTCTTACCAACTTTATTACCTTTTGCATCAATCGATGCATCTCCATAAGCCTTTTTATTAAAGCCATTCCAGCTCTCCATACGCTCACGCAGATCAAACAGAGTAGAAAGCCTATCAGCATAGATACAAGAGACTAAGCTCAATAACAATAAAATATTTTTCATATGAAATATTTCCGTTTCTTTATAATTAACTAATTATTTAATTAATTATATCACTCTTTAATAATAACAATATTGCTTTATATCAATTTATCATATATTCTAGAGTGCTATAATGATTAAGTACCAGACCATAATAAATATTATATTTATTATGGTCTGGCACTTATAAATAAATTTTGGAGATAATATTATGATCAATATACAATCATATGGAGCAACACGAGAGGTTACGGGTTCTTGTCATTTAATGCATATTAATGGCAAAAATATCATGATAGATTGTGGAATGTTTCAGGGTGAGGATGAAGATAAAAATGAAAAGCCTTTTGATTTTGATCCATCAAAAATTGACTATCTTTTAGTAACTCATGGGCATTTGGATCATGTAGGACGCATACCAAAGCTCATAAAAGAAGGCTTTAAAGGTACTATCTATGCTACAGAAGCAACTATGGACTTGGCATATATCATACTAATGGACAGTGCAAAGATCATGGCAGAAGACTTTGATACACGCTATAAAAAGGCCTTAAGAAAAAATCAAACAAAAAAACTGCAAAAACCGATCTACTCACCATTGGATGTAGAAAAAACTTTTAATCAAATCAATTGGGAGAATCCCCTTTATGACAAATATTACGATCTATGTGAAGGTGTCAGTTTTGTCTATAGAGATGCAGGACATATTCTTGGATCTGCTTTTATAGAACTCTCCTATACACAAGAAGGCGTATCCAAAACCATTGTTTTTTCAGGTGATATCGGAAACAACAATCACCTTGTTCTGCCAAACTTACAAAAATGTTCAAAAGCAAACTATCTTTATGTAGAATCCACCTATGGAAACAGAGAACACCAAGGCATTAAAAAGACAATCAAAGAGTTTAAAAAAGTGATAATAGATACACTTGAGAAAAAAGGCAATGTTCTTATACCCTCTTTTGCTATTGAGCGAACGCAGGAGATATTATGCATACTCAAAGATATGTATGATAACAAAGAACTTCCTAAATGTAAAATCTATCTTGATTCACCTATGGCAACAAAAGCGACAGAAGTCTATAGTAAATATACACAAAATCTCTCACCAAAATGCCAACATAATCTTGAAGAAGATGGCGCAATATTTAATTTTGAAGCACTTACTTACACCCTTACACCAGAAGCATCAAAAGGGATCAATAATATTAAAAGCAAAGCTATTATCATTGCAGGAAGTGGCATGTGTAACGGTGGTCGTATTATTCATCACTTTAAACATCGTATATGGAACAAAAAGAATGCTGTAATCTTTGTAGGTTTTCAAGCAAATGGGACACTTGGACGTGAAATCGTAGAAGGTGCAAAATGGATCAATATCTATGGAGAAGACATCATAGTAAAAGCTTCTATTCATACCATCAATGGTTTTTCTGCACATGCGGATCAAAAAGGAATTATGAAGTGGATCTCCAAAATTAAAAAACTTAAAAAGATCTTCTTGATCCATGGTGAATATGAGAGTCAAAAAGTTCTCAAAGAGGTTTTAGAGAAAAAACTAAACAAAGATGTTGTAATTGTAGAGTATGGTAAGAAAATTAAACTATAAGTTAGTTATAATTTCAAAAAAATTTTCTAAAGGTATAATATGGGATTAGCAATC
>JAMOSE010000059.1 GCA_027063215.1 Sulfurimonas sp.
TTTCTCTATCCCCTTTGAGTGCATTTGCTGTAAGTGCAATAATAGGAATATGTGGTTGGTTATAAACTTCTTCATATTCTAAAATCTCTTGTGTTGCTTCCATACCATCCAAGAAAGGCATCTGTATATCCATAAAGATAAGATCATAATTCCCATCTTTTCGTTTTTGAAAAGCTTCTAAACCATTAGAAGCAATATCTATTGTCAGACCAAGATCTTCAAGCGTACGTTTAATGAGTTTTTGATTAATAATATTGTCTTCAGCTATTAAAACATTAGCATCAAACTTAGAAGTGTCTGCATCAAATTTTTTACGTTTGGAACCTTTTTTACGCTCTTCTTGCTGTGCTTTAAAGTTTTCACTACTATAGTTTTCAAGAGTTGTTCTTATTTTTGTATTGTTGAGTGGTTCATAGATTGTTTTAAAAATATCTAAGGCCATTGAGTCAATTTTTCTCATAAAGTATGATTTTGTAAGAAGAATAAGCTCTTCAGGCATTTCACTGTATTGTTGCAGTTCATTTTCATTGGTATATTCATAATCAACAATAAGAAGATCATAACTAACTTGTTTTTGCAACAAATCAAACTCTTGTTTATCTTTAAATGTTGTATAGCTTACATCATAAAAATCCAAGTATTCACGTAGATATATATCTTGTCGTTTTGTTTTATGTGTTGATTCCAAAATAAGAGCATTAAGATTTGAAAATGCTCCTTTGAAGCTCTCTTTATTTGCTTCGATCTCTTCAAAATCAATCGTAAAGAAGAAAGTAGTTCCTGTTCCCGGTTCAGAATGCAAGTCCAGTTGTCCACCCATAAGTTCAATAAAACGGGCAGAAATTGTAAGACCAAGTCCTGTTCCGCCATATTTTCTTGTAATAGAGGTGTCTGCCTGAGAAAAAGCTTCAAAAATTCTTGCTTTTTGCTCACTGGTTACACCGATACCACTATCTTGTACTTCAAAGCGTACTCTTGTAGTACCTTTTTGTACAGATTTAAGTTTTCTGATATCAACATTGATAGAACCAGAAGAACTTGTAAATTTGATAGCATTGGAAAGAAGGTTGATGATAACCTCTTTGATTTTTGTCGGGTCACCTTTGAGCGGCTGTTGTAGTTCAGGATCAATAAAACAGCCAAGGTCAATGTGTTTTTCACTTGCACGTACGGCATACACTTCAACAGCACTTTCAAACTCTTCCATAGGATCAAATACAATATCTTCAATTTCAAGTTTATTTGATTCAATTTTAGAAAGATCAAGAATATTATTGATAATTTCTAAAAGATTTTCTGAAGATTTTTCAATAATGTCTACAAACTCTGCCTGTTCCTCTTGAAGATGCGTATCTTTAAGAAGCTCTGTAAATCCAACAATACCATTGAGTGGAGTACGAATTTCATGGGACATATTTGCAAGGAACATTGATTTTGCTTCAGAAGCTTCCTGTGCTGCTTCTTTATCAACTTTTGTTTGTTCAATAATTCTCTCAAGAAGTTGATAGGCTTCTGCTGTTCCTTCCGCGGTATGGAGGTTAATATTGATTGCTGCATCATCTTCATTTGTATCTTCTGCAACTTTTCTAAGTACATCTTCAAGATTACGAATATTTTTTGCGATTTCATTGGAAAGTAAAAGTCCCAAAATTGCGAGAATAATAGAAATAAGCCAAATAGAGAGTGTAATTGCAAGAAACTGTAGTGCTTGTGTTTTTACAGAAACTGCTCTGTCATCCATAGCACTTAAAACACTGTTTTGTGCTTCTGAGAGTAAATTTGATTTTTCAGAGAGCATTGCAAACCAGATACCGGAGTTTGTTTCATACTTTCCTGAAGAAGCTGTTGCCAAAATAGAAGCACGTTCACTGTTAATATCATCAAAAAGTTCTTTTGCATCTTCGTTTTTTAAAATTACATCTAATTTTTCTACAAGATCTCTATTGCGTAATGTATCATAATTGATGATATCAGCTTTTGCAATAAGTGAGATCCAGCGATTGATTTTTTCTTCATCAAGTTGAATTGAACGAGCAATAGCATAAGAGATAAAATCACGTTCGTCAGCGGTTGCTGCATTGGCACGTATTAAAGTAATATATTCTGTAGAAAATTCATTAATAAGCGGATCTATCTGTTGAACGGTAATCTCTTCAAGCTCTTTTATTCCAATTTGTTCCGCTTTTGCATATATATTGTTGTACACTTCATCAAAATTTGTTTTGTGTTGATCAACCAATATACGAATTTTTTTTATATTTTTTAAAGCAGACTCCAAGTCACTAATTCTTTTTTGCTCTATACTTGAATAGTTGTGTATGGTAATTTGATTTTTGATATCTGAGAGATAGCGTTTTTCTTTATCATCAACTATTTTTCTCTGTTTCATTAA
>JAMOSE010000060.1 GCA_027063215.1 Sulfurimonas sp.
TGTTTGTCACAGATAAACATAAATTTAAAATGATTCCACCAGAGATTATCTTTAATGATCAACTTGGAAAATTTGTCTATATAGTTGACAGTAACTCCACGCTAAAAAGAGCTGACATTACTACAGGGTATGCAACACGCTACTATGTAAGTGTGAAAAAAGGGCTCAAAGATGGAGACAAAGTTGTTATCTCTGCACTAATAAAGCTCAAACCAGACAGCAAAGTTGAAGCAATTGATGCTACAAAAGAGGCAGGTATTGATGCTATTTTAGAAAAAAACGATTTAATTGTAAAAAAGAGATAAGGGATGTTTTCAGTAACTTTTATTAAACGCCCTATTTTAGCTATTGTTATCTCTTTAATAATTATTATTGCTGGTCTGGTATCACTGGGAGTTTTACCAATTTCAGAATATCCTGATGTTGCTCCTCCAACAGTCAAAGTAAGTGCCAACTATACAGGGGCAAATGCTCATGTTGTTGAAGATACTGTTACTCGGGTGCTTGAAGAGAAACTTAACGGCATTAAAGGTGTGATGTATATGGATTCGTCATCAACATCAAATGGACGTGCCGATATTAATGTCTATTTTCAACCAGGTTATGACATAGACATTGGAGCGGTTGATGTGCAAAATAAAGTTTCAACTGCAACAGCTTCTCTACCTCCTGAAGTTGTAGCACAAGGTGTTACTGTAAATAAACAGAGTCCTTCTATTGTCTGTCTTATTACTATCACTGGAGATGAACGTTATGACGCTGCTTTTTTATCTAACTTTGTCAATCTAAATATTCTTGATGAAATCAAACGTATTCCAGGTGTTGGTAAAGCGGAGAATATGGGTGAAAAAAAGTATGCTATTCGTGTTTGGCTCAATCCTGATAAAATCAAAGCCTTGCACCTCACACCTATGGATGTTGTTAATGCTATTAAAAGTCAAAACAAACAAGCTTCCATTGGTAAAATTGGCGGTATGCCCAGTTATGACAATCAAAAGCAGGAGTTTACACTTACAACAGAAGGACGACTCTCTGATGTAGAAGAGTTTAAAAACATTGTTCTTAAACATAAAAAAGATGGCTCATTACTCTACTTGAGTGATGTTTCACGAGTCATACTCGGCAGTGAGAGTTATGATTGGAATGCCATATCAGACAAACGTCCAGCAGGTCTTATTAGTGTCTATCAGCTAGGTGAGGCAAATGCTTTAGCTATTAGAGAGAAAGTACAAGAGACAATGGAACGACTTGAGCGTCGTTTTCCTGACGGTGTGCAATGGAGTATACCTTATGATACGACCAATTATGTAAAAGTAGCTATTGATAATGTTGTAACAAATCTCTTTATGGCCATTGGACTTGTAATTCTCATCATTTTTATCTTTTTAGGTTCATGGAGACCAACGGTCATTGCCTCTGTTGCCATTCCTGTATCACTTATTGGTACCTTTGCCATTATGTATCTTGCAAATGGATTTTCCATTAACTTTTTAACACTTTTTGGACTTATTTTAGCCATTGGGATTGTTGTTGATGATGTTATTTTGGTTGTTGAAAATGTTGAGGTTCTACTAAAAAAAGAACCGGATCTGACAGTACCACAAGTTGTTAAAAAGTCAATGATAGAGCTCATAGGGCCTATTATCTCAACAACTTTGGTTTTGGTTGCGGTATTTGTTCCGGTCTCTATGCTTCCTGGCATTACAGGTTCACTCTATCAACAATTTGCACTAACAATCTCTTTTGCCGTTATTATCTCCTCTTTTAATGCTCTGACACTCTCTCCTGCACTGAGTGCAATCATTATAAAAAGAAGAAAAAAAGGTGAAGAGAAGTTTATATTTTTTCAAAAATTTGATGCCATTTTTGATTTTATTACAGAAAAATATACAACAACCATCACTTTTTTTATCAAAGTACGCTACCTTATGCTTGCTCTTATCATAGGAGTCTTTTATCTTACCTACTATCTTTTTACCATCATTCCGACAGGATTTGTCCCTTCAGAAGATAAAGGAGTTTGTATTGTCTCTGTTGATTTAAAACCGGGAACTGCACTCTCTCAAACAGTAAAAGTCAGAAAAGAGGTAGAAAAACGCCTCTATACAATTCCAGAAATTCAAAATGTCGTTATTGTTGATGGCTTCAATATGGTTACTTCATCTTTTGGAAGCTCCTCTATTGGAATGTTTGTTTCCCTAAAAGATTGGAAAGAGAGACAAAAACCTGAGCAAAGTGTCGATGCTGTCATTCGTAAAATTCGAAAAGTAACAGCTGATATCAGTGATGCCAATATTGTTGCATTCAATCTTCCTGGTATTCCTGGAATTGGTTCTGTAGGTGGATTTGACTTTAGACTGCAAGATTATCTCTCTGGTGACTTAAGTAACTTTAAACATTATGCAGATGCTCTCATTGCAGAAGCAAACAAAGACAAACGCATTTCACGTGCTTTTACAACATTTGCAATCAACTATCCTATGTATGACATTAAAATAAATAGAAAAAAGGTTAATGCGCTTGGCGTGAGTATTTCTGACCTTTTTACAACGATGCAGATCTATCTTGGTTCTGTTTATGTCAATGATTTTACAAAATTTGGAAAGGTTTTTCGTGTTTTTGTACAGGCTGATAAAAATTACAGAAGTTCAAAAGTTGACATTAACAAACTTTTTGTAAAAAATGCTAATGGTAAAATGGTACCACTGAGTGCACTCCTTGAAATCAAAGAGATCATAGGACCACAAAATCTCTCTCACTACAATATGTACAGAAGTATTCAGATCAATGGAGCAGCAGCTCCGGGGTACTCCTCAGGAGATGCTATGAAAGCAATGGAAGAGATAGCAGCAAGAGTGCTGCCTTCTAACTATGGCTATGAGTGGTCAGGTATGAGTTATCAAGAAAAATTAGCAGGAAATGCTCAAATCTATGTTGTTATTTTTGTAACACTTATTGTATTTTTGGTGCTTGCAGCACAATATGAGAGTTGGATTTTACCACTTATGATTCTCTTCTCTGTACCGATGGTAATTGCCGGTGCAGTTGGAGGACTTCTTTGGATGGGAATACCACTAAATACCTTTGCGCAAGTCGGACTTGTCCTTCTTGTTGCTCTTGCTGCTAAGAATGCCATACTTATTGTTGAATTTGCAAAAGAGTTACGTGAGAGCGGTAAAAGTATTATAGAGTCTGCTATCAGTGCTGGAAAACTTCGTTTTCGTGCAATTATGATGACAATTTTATCCTTTTTGTTTGGTATTTTTCCACTTGCATTTGCAACAGGTGCCGGTGCTATCACGCAACAATCAATTGGAATTGTTTTAATGTTTGGTATGGTTGCTGCAACTTTTATATCTACACTCATTGTGCCGGTTTTATATGTACTACTTGAGAGTATGCGTGAGAAGTTTGTTAATGTTGAAGATGAGATAGCAAGAAGGGAGTCTCTTTAGATGAAAACTATTATTTTAAAATATATGCCACTCTTGCTGTTGGCAGTGACACTACAGGCAAAAGATGTTTATAATGTTGATGAACTTATACAATATGCTTTAAAGAATGCTCCTGATCTGCAAATCACAATGAAAGAGTTTGAAGCATCTGCCAAAAAAAGCGATAAGGCCTTTGGATACTTTTTACCAAAAGTTGATCTGCATCTTGTAGGTGGAGAAGTTGCATCACGTGATATTCCTGCAAATCCAGACACAATGGAACAAGACACGCTTCTTCTTGGGCAACTCTCTTTAAAACAACTCATTTATGACTTTGGAAAAAGCAGTGGAAATTATCAAAACTTGAAGTATATGCAAGACTCTTCAAATATGAATAATTTGCAGAGCATATCTGATAAAATTCGTGATGTTAAAAACGCCTATTACAATGTTTTACGCTCTATGGCACTTATCAATGTCGCAAAAGAGAACCTCAAACTCAATGAAGCGCAGCTCTATCGTGCAAAAAGATATTTTACAGCTGGGATAAGAACAAAAATAGACATCTCGGATGCAAAAGTGAATGTTATCAATGCAAAAATCTACCTCAAGCAGGTAAATTACAGCCTAAAACTTGCATACAGCACGCTCGATAAAGTCATTGGTGTCAAAGAGATCAACTCACCCTATACTATTTTGGAACAAAATCTTCAAATGGATGCTGTATTTAATACCTTAGTACCTTTTAAAATGAACCTTACAGAATCAGTCACATATGCCTACGAGCATAGATACAGTATAAGAAAACTCACATCAATGCTCAAAGCATCCCAACAAAATACAAGAGTTTCAAAATCACAATATTATCCTTCACTCTATTTTAGTGCTGATTATACAAGACAAGAACTCAAAGATCTCAAAGCAGTTTTACCAAAAGAGAAGTGGCAAGCATCATTTAATCTTGACTGGAATCTTTATGAAGGTGGATCAAGTAGAGCTGATATTGCAGAGAAGATCATTCAAGAGAGTATTTCACAAGCCAAGTTAGAAGTTTTAAAACTTCAAATGAAAAAAGATGTTACAAAAGAGTATCTTAACCTCAATGAATCAAAAGATAGAGTAGAACTATCAGAAGCTCTTTTAAATGCCTCTAAAGAGAAGTTTACGCAGGCACAAAAACGTTATGAGAATGGACTCTCAGACTACATTGAACTCCAACAGGCACGACAGAGTTATATTGATGCCAAATCCTCTTTAGTTATAGATTACTATAACTATTATGATGCTTTAGCACGTATGTATAATGTCATAGGAATGTAGTTTACTTCGCTTCACTTTCTAGCAATTTAAGAGCCCCTTTATAGATGGGCTCATCAATAAAACCATACTCTTCATCACTAAAACCGGTTATGCCCTCATCTCTATGCATCTCAAAAAGCTTAACGATCACTTTGGCTCTTTTGATCGCTTCTTCTTTATTAACAAAGTATTGATTGACAAGTTCTACCTGTTTTGGAGAGATGCACCCTTTTGCATCATACCCCATAGCGTGTTCAAGTTCAAGCCATGCTTTAAAAGCATTAAGATCCTGATACTCTTGAAAGACAAAAGAGACCGGTTTTACATTCATAGCACGAGAAGTGACTAAAAAATGTGAGAGCATATAGTGCAGTGTAGGATTGTTTTTATCGATAAGACTCTGTGGCAGACCCATATCAGCAAAAAGATCTAAAATTCCAAGATAAAAAGTAGTCACACGCTTGTTAACAGCCAAACAAGAAAGATTATGCCACCCTTGCGCAGTTTCAATAGAGAGATGTAACTCTATATTCTCATTGAGAAGATGTAAAATATTATGTACTTCTTTTTGATTTTTGATTTTTGGCACCCGAATAGCATCCGGCATAAACTGATTGAGATAGGTTATCTCCTCATATCCACCCTCATCCAATGCATTGACCCGAACTACAAGTTTTTTCTTGCACTTACGCAGTCTGCTTAAAAATATAGCTGTAAGAACCAAAGCAAAAGGCTTATCCTCTTTTGATACACCATCTTCAAGATTCAGCATTATACAATCAGCTTCAAGAGACTCAATCTTCATAAGATGTTTTATATTATTTGCTGAAAGCATTAAAACAGATCGGAAATTATTTGCTTTATTTATCTCTCTATAGAGAGGTTTTGCAAGTTTATCCAATCGACTTAGATCTCTTTGTTGATATGCTTCTATAAGTTCATTGAGCATTTTTAGCCTTTTTTTGATCATTTCTATGCAGGTAAAAGTAAAGTGCTTCGACCTCCTTTGGTGTAAGGTAGTAACGAGGCATCCCTTTTATTCTTGAATTTAATGCTTTATAAAAAACCGTATATTGAATATTATTTATTGCAGGTCCTACAAAACTTTTCTCTTTATTTTTATGTTTGTACTTTGCAATAAGTTTTCCTTCTCCCTGCTTTCCATGGCAAAGACCACAGGCAATTCCTCTTGGATTTTTGTAAAGCTGTTGTGCATATTCGCTTTTTGTAATAAAAGTACTCAGCGAAAAAAGAGTAAATGGAAAAAGTAACATAAATATAAATTTCATTATTAGCCTAATATTATTTTAAAAAGGTATAATATCAAAAATATTATTTATGAGGTTTAAATGCAGATTCTTGACGGTAAAGCCCTTGCGCAGAAAATAGAAAAAAATGTTGCTTCACAGGTTGTTGATTTAAAAGCAGATACAGAAAGAACACCTGGATTGGCTGTTATTTTGGTTGGTCAGGATCCGGCAAGTGCAGCCTATGTAAAGATGAAGAAAAAAGCGTGTGATCGTGTTGGCTTTTACTCTGTTACACATGAGATGCCAGAAGATATCTCTCAAGAAGCAATTGAAAACACTATTACTATGATGAATCAAAATCCAAATATTGACGGTATTTTGGTGCAACTTCCCCTTCCTCCACAAATCGATACTACAAAAATTTTAGAACTTGTTGATCCGACTAAAGATGTAGATGGATTTCATCCATACAATGTTGGACGTTTAGTGACAAATCTCGATGGTTTTGTACCATGTACACCGCTTGGGGTTATGGAACTTTTAGCAGAGTACAATATCGATGTAAAAGGGAAAAACTGTGTTGTTGTAGGTGCTTCAAATATTGTAGGTAAACCTATGGCAGCCCTGCTTTTAAATGCAGATGCTACAGTAGAAATATGTCATATTTTTACAGATGATTTGAAAAAACACACGCAAGATGCAGATATCATCTTAGTGGGTGTCGGTGTTATCAATCTTATCAAAGAAGATATGGTTAAAGAGGATGCAATCATTATAGATATCGGAATAAATCGTGCAGATAACGGTAAACTTGTTGGTGATGTGGATTTTGAAAATGTAGCACCTAAATGCTCTTACATTACACCGGTTCCAGGTGGTGTTGGACCAATGACTATAGCAATGCTCTTAAGCAACACTCTCAAAGCTGCAAAACTGAATATTCAAAAGAAAGCTTAATGAAGAGTTTTATACATAAAGCCTATAAATGGTCAAACTCATGGACAGGAACTATTGTTATTGTCCTTTTTATCATATTTTTTGTTGCACAGGCTTTTAGAATTCCTAGTGGCAGTATGAAAGACTCACTTTTAATTGGCGATCATCTTTTTGCTAAAAAGTTTGCCTATGGTGTTCCCATGCCCTATATTCCATTTTTGGAGATTCCAGTTATTCCATGGAGTAAAGAGCTTAAAATCATAAATGGAGCAACTCCAAAACGTGGAGATATTGTTATTTTTCGATATCCTGGAAATATCAAACAACATTTTGTAAAACGCTGTGTAGCGCTACCAGGAGATGAGCTTTTTGTATCAGAAAAAAATCTTTTTATTCACTATAAAGAGGGTGATGAATGGATTAAACAACATTACAAAGGGTATGAGATAGCTGTTTTTGGCGGAAAACTGTGGGTAAAAAACCCTTATATGAAAAAACATCCCGGTATTCACCATGATCCTAAAATCATAGACAACGGAACATATCCGCTTCCTATTTTTTATATGAATCCAATTAAAATAGAAGAAGATCACTACTTTATGATGGGTGATAATCGGGATCACTCCAATGACAGCCGTTTTTGGGGAAGTGTTCCTTATGAAAATATAGAAGGGACACCATGGTTTATCTATTTTTCCATTGATAAGGAGTGGAAAGTCAGATGGGATCGTATTGGAAAAACTCCAACAGATCTAGAAGAGGAGCCTTACTTAAAAAAGGCCATCCAAGAGAGAGAAAAAGAAGACAAAGAATATTATGGAATTACTTGATATATTAAAAATTGGTGCCGCTGTTTTAGCACTTGCGATCGCTATTATCGGTCATGAAATTATGCATGGTTGGGTTGCACATATGTATGGTGACGATACGGCTAAAAATGCAGGAAGACTTACTATTAATCCACTTTCACATATAGATCTTGTTGGTACTATTATTGTACCGGCTATGCTCTACTTTTTACCACTTCTCTTGGGAACTGATGGAGGAATATTATTTGGTTGGGCGAAACCTGTTCCTATCAATATGTTAAAAGTCATTCAGCGTGGAGGATACAATGCTGCCATGCAGGTAGACCTCGCCGGTATCGTTTACAACTTTACACTTGGAGCATTTGCAGCCATTGGACTTACAGCACTAAGTGCTCCTACAACAGCTGATTCTTTGATATATGTTTTTTTCTATATCTTTTTGTATCAACTACTTATTATTAACATTGTACTTGGTGTATTTAACCTTTTACCTATTCCTCAATTCGATGGAGGCCACTTTTTAATGCATCTTGCACTAAAATATAAAATAAATTCTATTGCAGAATTTTATTACAAAACAGAACGTTATGGTATGATTATAGCACTTGTCATTTTAATGACACCACTTAATCAGTATGTGCTTTTTATGCCTGTACAGTTTATCATTCAACAATTATTATCATAAAGGAGAAAAGATGAAATTTTATATCGGAACAGATCATGCGGGGATCGAGTTAAAAGATTGGACAGTTGAGCTTTTACGTTCAAAAGGTTATGAAGTAGAAGATTTTGGACCATATACAAAAGATAGAGTAGATTATCCTGATTATGCACATAAAGTTGCAACTGCTGTTCTTGAAGATAAAGAGTCTCAAGGAATCTTGATCTGCGGTAGCGGTATTGGTATGAGTATGGCTGCAAATCGTCATGCAGGTATTCGTGCAGCACTTTGTCATGATGCTTATACAGCCATGGTTGCACGTGAACATAATGATGCAAATATTCTTTGCTTTGGTGAACGTATTGTTGGTAAAGGGGTAGCTGAGTCTATCATTGATGCATGGCTTGCAAACGGTTTTGAAGGTGGACGTCATATTCAAAGAGTTGAGAAAATAGAGGCAGTATAGTTATGTTTATGGAATGGTCGCTTCTAACGATTCTTACTATTGTTTCTATTTATCTTTTTGTAAAAATGTTTTACTTTAAAAGTATCACAAACAAAGAACAAAGAAGCAATGATCTAATGAAGCTGACCCTCCAGGAAGCTGAAATTCTCATTCGAAAGTATCAGATCCAACTCCAGCGTGCACTTGGCAATGTAGATATACTTACTGAAGAGTTAACAAAACTCAGAAATGAACTTAAAGTTCTCAAACAAAGAAACTCAAAACACAGACAGGAAGTTGATCGTCTTAACAACAAGATAAAAGCTCTTGAAAGTCGAATTGATGCCCTACTCTAAGGAGAGAAAATGATTACCCTAAGTCAAACAGAACGAACAATTATCGAAGCATCTATTCGAGATATTAAAGATTTTCCAAAACCAGGAATTATTTTTAAAGATATCACAACATTGCTCAACAACAAAGAGGCTTACAGTGTTTTAATGAACCATCTCCATCAACGTTATAAAGAGTATGATTTAGACTATATTGCAGGTATTGATGCCCGTGGGTTTATCTTTGGTGCAGCACTTGCACAAATGTTGGGAATTGGTTTTGTGCCTATTCGTAAAGCCGGAAAACTTCCATACACTACTATTAGCCAAAAGTACGCTTTAGAGTATGGTGTAGATGAGATAGAGGTACATATTGATGCTTTTGGAGATCAAAAAGGTGCACGTGTACTATTGATAGACGATCTTATAGCAACAGGCGGTACTGCAAATGCAGCAGCTACACTTATCAATCAGACAGGTGCTGTATGTGTTGAGTGCTGTTTTATAATAGCTCTTAACTTTTTAGACGGCATAAAAAAATTACAAGAAAAAACAGAAGTTTATTCACTTATAGAGGTTAATTAATGTATATTCCAACTCCTTCAAAATTTGATCCCGATGAAAACGGACACTTTGGACTCTTTGGCGGACGTTATGTTCCAGAAACACTTATGCCGGCACTTTTAAAGCTGCGTGAAGAGTATGATGCTATTCGCTTTGACAAAGATTTCTGGTCTGAAGTTGATTACTATTTAAAAGATTATGTTGGTCGCCCTTCACCACTTTACTATGCAGCAAATATCTCTAAAGAACTTGGTGCAAAGATCTATTTAAAACGTGAAGATCTAAATCACACAGGTGCACACAAAGTTAATAATGTTATTGCTCAGGGTTTAATGGCAAAACGTCTTGGCTATAAAAAAGTCATAGCAGAGACCGGTGCAGGACAGCATGGTGTGGCAACGGCAACAATTGCTGCCCTTTTAGATTTAGAGTGCGAAATCTTTATGGGAGCAAAAGATGTGGAGCGTCAAGAGCTAAATGTTTTTAGAATGAAACTACTAGGTGCAAAAGTACACTCTGTTGAGAGTGGAAGCAAAACACTCAAAGATGCAATGAATGATGCTATTCGCCATTGGGTTACCAATGCACGTGATACTTTTTACATCATCGGAACAGTAGCAGGTCCACATCCTTATCCTATGATGGTTAGAGATTTTCAGGCTATCATTGGCTGGGAAGCTCGTGCACAGATTTTAGAAAAAGAAAATCGTCTTCCAGATCATATTATCGCCTGTATTGGTGGTGGGAGTAATGCCATTGGAATGTTTCAACACTTTTTAGAAGATGATGGTGTTGAGTGTATTGGTATTGAAGCCGGTGGGCTTGGGATCGATGATAAAAACGGCTGTAGTCTTAAAAAAGGACGACCGGGAGTACTGCATGGGCAGATGAGTTACCTACTCCAAGATGAAGATGGGCAGATTTTAGAGGCTCACTCTATTTCAGCAGGCCTTGACTACCCTGGAATCGGACCGGAGCATGCTTTTCATAATGACAATAAATCTGTAACATACGACTATATTACAGACCAAGAGGCACTGGATGCTTTTGTATGGTTAAGTCAGAAAGAGGGAATTATTCCTGCTTTTGAGTCATCTCATGCAGTGGCATATCTCAAAAAACTGCCAAATATTAAAGATAAACTGATCATTGTCAACCTCTCCGGTCGTGGAGATAAAGATATGATACAAGCCAAAGATCTACTCCATTTTAATTAAAAGGATTTCATAAATGAATATACAACTAATAAACAAAAAAGCATTTGATGCAAAAAACAATATAACACTGAAACTTATCACTCCAGAGAGATTGAAAAAAGCGAAATTTAAAAAGACACTTAAAAAAGCAGGATTTAGTGCAGAACAAGATACACTCTGTGCAATGCACGGTAAATCACTTCTTTTTGCAGGTATAGAAGATCATGATGCTGAGAATTTAAAAACTGCAGCAGCTTCTGTAGCAAAAGCACTTAAAAAGTATGACTACAAATCACTCTCAGTTGATGTAAATAAAGAGAATATTGCTTCACTTATTGAAGGTTTTATTCTTGGCGGTTATGAGTTTAACAACTATAAATCAAAAGCAAAAAAACAAAAGATTAAAAATATCTATCTTACATGTGAGAATGTAGAAGAGCTTACTGCCCTTTTTGAAGAGGCTGTTATTATCTCTGAAGCAACATGTTTTACGCGTGATATTGTAAACACTGCTCCAGATGATATGTACCCTGAAGTAATGGCAAAACTGGCTAAGAAACTTGCAAATGAGAATAATCTTGAATGTAATATATTGGGAAAAAAAGAGCTTAAACGTGAAAAATGTAATGCAATGCTCGCAGTCGGCCGTGCTTCACGCCATGACTCAAAACTTATTCATCTTGCGTACAAGCCAAAAAATGCTAAAAAAATCATCTCACTTGTAGGAAAAGGTCTTACATACGACAGTGGTGGGCTTAGTCTTAAACCTGCAACAAGTATGGTTACCATGAAAATGGACAAAGCGGGTGCTTGTGCTGTTCTTGGAATCATTAAGGCTGTTAGCGAGTTAAAACTTGATATTGAAGTACATGCCTTTGTTGGTGCCGTTGAAAATATGATAGGCGGAGATGCTTATAAACCTGATGATGTTTTAGTTTCACGTAAAGGCGATACTATCGAAGTACGCAATACTGATGCAGAAGGACGTTTGGTTCTTGCAGATGTACTTGACTATGCACAAGACAAAACAAAACCAGACTACCTTTTTGACTTTGCAACACTTACGGGTGCATGTATGGTTGCCCTTGGTCAATATACGACAGGTGTTATGGGACACTCAAGCAAACTCAAACATGATCTTGGCAAAGCTTCGAAAAAAGCAGGTGAGCTTACAGCAACTCTGCCTTTTAATAAACACCTCAAAAAACAGCTCAAAAGCGAGATCGCAGATATCTGTAATATATCCAATAAGCCATATGGCGGAGCAATTACAGCAGGACTCTTCTTAGATAACTTCATCAAAGAAGAAAATAAAAACAAATGGCTCCATTTTGACATTGCAGGATCAGCTTATACTGAGAGTCCATGGGATGTCAATGTTCATGGTGGAACAGGTGCCGGTGTACGTTTTATGACACAGTTTTTAAAAAATATCAAATAAGTGTGATATAATTACCAAAAAATTTATAAAGGAGACGACAATGGCACTTAATGAGCTCTTTGCTGCTACGAAAAAAGCACTGCTAAACAACTCAAAACCATGCCATTGTCATCTCTTCTTTACTATAAAATCAAAACTTATGATTTTACTCAATCACTACATTCCGAGATGCCCATACTATACTGTATGTTTTGCATTTCGCCGTAGCGGTGTCCACCCTCCTCTTTCAATATCCCTTTAACAATCAAACAATCATAGAAAAACAATTATTAAATTAATTTAGTTGCCCTTTGCTAATCTCAAAAAAACATGTTTTTTTGTAGCTTTAGGGGGTTGTAGGGACATTTTTGTCCCTGCTGTTAAAATGGGCTTTGCTCATTTTGACATTTAAATGACAAAAGGATATTGACATGTCAAAAAATAGTTATGTAGTAGGATTTCCAAGAATTGGAGAACAAAGAGAGCTTAAGTTCGCACTGGAGAATTACTGGAGTGGTAAAAGTGATTTTAGTGAAGTACAAAATATTGCAATTATGTTAAAAAAGAGACACTGGAGTTATCAAAAAGATGCAGGTATAGAGTATATTAGTTCAAATGACTTCTCTTTATATGATAATATGCTTGATACTTCTGTATTGTTTGGTGTTATACCTGAGCGTTTTGCAGGGCTTAGTGATGAAGAACTCTACTTTGCGATGGCAAGAGGCAACAAAGAAGCAACTGCTTGTGAAATGACAAAATGGTTTAATACAAACTACCACTATATTGTTCCGGAACTTTCTAAAAACACACCATTTAAACTCAATGCAGATAAACTTATCAATGAATATAAAGAGGCAAAAGCAGCAGGCGTTAAGACAAAGATAAATCTGATTGGACCAATCACCTATCTTGGTCTTTCAAAGAGAAGTGATGGTGGTGATGTGTATGCGTTTTATGCCAAACTCCTCCCACTCTATGAAGAACTTTTAACAGAGATAGCAAAACTTGATGATAAAATCATTGTGCAGATAGATGAACCTATCTTTGTAAAAGATTTAGATGTCAAAGTGCTCTCACTTATAAAGCCAACATATGATAAATTGGCACTCATATCAAATAATATTAAAATTGCAGTTGTAAGCTATTTTGAGCACTCTTGTGAAGCTACTCAAATCCTTGTAAATACGCCTATATGGGCGATTGGGCTTGATTTTTTATATGGCGAGGAAAACTATAAATCATTAGATATTATCGCAAATTCAAATAAAAAACTTATTGCCGGTGTTATTGATGGAAGAAATATTTACAAAACTGATATAGAAGCAACTCTTACAAAACTCAACAACATCGCACAGAGTGTTGCAAAAGAAAATATTCTCGTAAGTTCATCATCCTCACTACTGCATGTTCCATTTACGCTCAAGTATGAAGAAAAAATGGAGAGTGAAGTAAAAAACTGGCTGGCATACGGAGTTGAAAAACTAGATGAAATTGCCCTTGTTTCTAAAATATTTACTAATGGAGAATCATCTCTTAATGATGCAAAAAAAAAGTATTTGAGTGCAAATAAAGAAGCAAATATCTCACGCAAAACTTCAAAGCGTATTCATGATAAAAAAGTGCAACAACGTACTACTGCAATTGCAAAATTTGAGAGAGAAGGTGCATATGAAGAGCGCATCAAAATTCAAAAAGAGCTTTTAGGTTATAAAGAGTTAGCAACTACAACGATTGGTTCGTTTCCACAAACTCCAGAGATACGCCATACAAGACGCGAGTTTAAAAATGGCAATATCACACAAGAAGCTTATACACAAGAGATGAAAAAGTACATTGATGATTGTGTAGCGTTTCAAGAAGAGTGCGGACTTGAGATCTTAGTACACGGTGAACCTGAGAGAAACGATATGGTTGAGTATTTTGGAGAACAACTTCAAGGGTATGGATTCAGCCAAAACGGTTGGGTTCAAAGCTATGGAAGCCGTTGTGTAAAACCTCCGTTTATTTATGGTGATATCAGTCGTCCAAAGCCAATGACAGTTGAGTGGATCACTTATGCACAGAGCAAAACAAACAAGATTATGAAAGGGATGCTCACAGGTCCGGTGACAATTCTCAACTGGTCATTTGTCCGTGATGATATAGACAGAAGTGAAGTAAGCAAACAGATAGCACTTGGAATTTGTGATGAAGTCAATGACTTGCAAAACGCAGGTATTAAGATCATTCAGGTAGATGAGGCTGCTTTTAAAGAAGGCTATCCGCTTAGAGA
>JAMOSE010000061.1 GCA_027063215.1 Sulfurimonas sp.
TTTTCACTCATATGTATGACTGCCTTAACTTCTTAGGATTTTAAAAGTGGGAAAGATTTAAAAAGATTCTTTTCTTTATTTGATATTGCAATTTTACAATAAGAGTCCCTATAATGTCAAGTTTTAAGTGCCAGACTATAATAAATGTCATAATTTAATGAAAAGAGAAGTTATAAGATGCAAGGCAAAAGTTTGAAAGAACTACTGGTAGTTTTAAGAACTTTTAACGCAGTCAGCTTGTGACTTCTCTTTTCACCCGAAGGGCAACTTTTAAAAATTGTTAAATATGACATTTATTATGGTCTGGCACTTATAGAGAGTTTACTAAACAAAAGGACTTTCTTTTGAAAGTAAAACAGGTTCAGGTTTGCCTATAAAGTAGCCCTGCATCATAGATACTTTGCCATGGAGGTACTCAAATGTCTCTTTATTATATACATATTCTGCAATTGTTTTAATATTCATACTCTGTGCAAATGATAAAATAGCCTCAAGAAGTTGTTGCATCTTGGCATCATGAACGATATTTTTAATGATGGAGGCATCAATTTTGATAAAATCAATGTCAAGTTTTGCAATTTGTGCAAAATTGGAAAAACCGCTTCCAAAATCATCAAGGGCAAATTTAATACCGCTTTTTTTAAAATAGCTTATGAACTCATTGATGAGTTCAAATTCACTTAATGCTTCTGTTTCGAGAATTTCTATTGTCAGTCGTTTCGCTGTATGTGGGTATTTACTGATGAGCGTTTCTAAAAAGAGTTTTACAGTTTTGTCTTTTATATCTGTCGTTGTCATATTAATACTGAAATTACATTTTGTATCTTGAAAAGTTTCAAAAGCTTTATGGAGCATTGTTTTTGTAAATTCGGTATAAAAAGGAGCTTCAAGTAACGCTGATAAGAAATCTTTTGGTTGAAGAATAGTTCCATGATACTTTACACGCATTAAAACTTCGTATTTTATGACTTTGTTAAACTCTCCACATCCATAGATAGGTTGATAGTAGGGAAGAATATTGTCAGAGATCATAATCTCTTTGAGTTTTTGTACCATTGTCAGTTCATGTCGATATTTTTCAACAAGTACTTGAATCTCATCTGTACTGATAAGATCTTTTTTGTGACTATTTGTAAGTGCAAGTTCACAAGCTTCTAAAGAGAGTTTTTTAAAATTTTCATAGGCTCCATAAAAGTATATTTGATACTCAACATTATCTATTTTTATAAAGATCGCACTGTTTAATTCTTGAAAAATTACTTTTGCTTCTTCTTCATTATGGAGTAAAATAGCAAACTCATCACCATAAATACGATAATTTTTAATAGAAGTCTGAAGTTTAAGAAATGCGGCTATCTTTTTAAGCAGGAGATCTCCAACATCATAGCCGTGAAGTAGGTTTATTTTGGAAAAACTTTTGATGTTTACAATAAGAATTATGAGATTGTCAAGATTATTTACATCTTTGAGTAGCTGAAAACGATTTGGAAGAAGCGTTATAGGATCAACATAGATAGAGAGGAAGATATCTTCAACGAACATACTGCCAAGGAGTGTAACCATTTTTAAAAAGAGTGCTATTAATTCTACGTAGGTAAGCACGAAATAGAAATACTCTTTTCTGTTGAAAAATTCCAGAGCAAGTTTGGCAGAGTGATAGAGCTCATTGTTTGTTGTAAGAAAATTATTTTTCACATCTTCATCATCAAAATAGATACCGATTTTTTGATTGATATACTCTATAAAAGGTTTAATTCTTTGTGTAATATCAGGAAGAGGAGTTTGGTGAAGAATATGTGTTATCAGTGCTTCAAGCCATGCTAAAAGCTCATCAATGATACCTAAATCTTTTCGTCCTATCAGATTGGGATTGTTATGTATACCGAGTTTGAGTAGTTTTATCTCTTTTGGAAGGCGTTGTTTGAGATACGCTTTTGCAAGAATATTTTCATTGTATTGTAAAACTTTTTTATCTTTTAGGGAAAGTTCATAGGAAAATTTGTCAAGTAGTATTGCAAGTCGAGAAAAGGTGATAGACTTATTGTAAACTTCAGCCCCCATCTTTTCTAGTAGTGGACTTTTTGTTGTATCTTTTGAGATCTTTTCGAGTAGATCTTTTAAAAAAGCTTCATTCCCCATGTTCATCCATCTGTAATCCTTGATTTCCATTCGCTACCCAAACTTTTTACTTTGAATTTAATATTGTAGCATAAATCTGAGATGGCAATCTTATGCATACAGTGATTGGTTAAAATGATCAAACTCTTTGAGTGTTTTTTCTAAAAGCTTTTGTGTCTCTTTAAGTATATCATCTAGAGAAAATTCTGAAAGATCATTTTTTTGAGGAAGTTGTAATTGATTTATAG
>JAMOSE010000062.1 GCA_027063215.1 Sulfurimonas sp.
ACGGAAAAATACTCTTTTATAATGAACAAAATGGTAATGGAATTGTCATAACAAAAGAAAAAGAGAAGCTTGGTTTCAACATCGAAGATTGGGATGATTTTGAAGTCATGCCTGCTGTTGGTTTGCTAGTCACATTTAAAAAAGAAGGTAAAAAAGCTTATGCTGTAAAGGTGTTTTCACAAGCAAAAGATTTATCGCACTCTATTGCCAAAGCAAACACTCTAAAACAACAAAAGAGTAAACAAAACATTCCAACAACAAAATGTAAAAACAAAGCACTTGAAAAAATTGGTGATGAGTTAAATGCGCTCTTAAAGGATTCAAGTGATAATATCAACTCTTTAAATGCAAAAATCTCACTTTCTATGGATATATCTGAGACAATGCATGAGTATTTTAACAATCTCAAAAAAGAACTTGCTAAACGCCAAGGCTATATTAAAGTAAACGGTCGCCTTGACTACTCCCTTGCCAAACGATTCTTATGGACAACTTTTAATAATTTGACGGACATAGATGACAAGATGGTAACACTGCGTATAAGTTCCGTCAGTCAAGATCTCAAATTTGTCAGTAAACTCAAAGATAATTTTGATAAAAAAGTCCAATATCCGCTCTTAGCTTTTGAAGATATTTTTCTCTCTTCTCAGGTAGAATATACGCTTGTCAAGCAAATGACAAAAGAGATCACAGAACGCTTAAATCTCCTAAAAAATAAAGAAGAGAGACTCTCTTTGGAAAAAGAAAAAAAGAAAAAAGAGATAGAACAGGAAAAAGACAAAGAGAAAAAAAAGCAACTGATAAAAGAGCTAAAAACGTTAAATGGCACCTATGTTGATATTGTCCATATGATGGCAAAACTCCAAGAGATTCATAAAAAAAACACTAAGAGACTCCATGAATTTGAAGCAACATACAGAGAGTCTTTTTATAAACGATTTCAAGCAGAAGCAAAAAAATATCAAAAGAATATTACTGAAATTTTAAATGCACAAGCTTATCTTTTAGATTTTATACTCTGGAAAGAGGCAAAAACATCAAAAGCCATACACGAATATTTTCATGAACTCGATATCAATATTGAACTCAACACCAAAACATATCTTCAATACTATTTAAGTACACTTGATGAAGGAAAAGCCGGTGAAGATACAAAAGAGCTTTTTAAATTTTATGATTATCTTGTTGAACAGCAAAAAGATTATATTCTTATTTTAACATCTGATGTGCATGATGCTATGGACTATACACAGTATATACAAGGTGCAGATAAAAATTTATATGTAAAATCCTTTATCAGTGAACTTGAAAGTATCAAATGGGCAATGCTCAATACTGTTAAAATTATTATTATAGAAGATACACTTATCTCAACAACAGCACAGCAATATTTGGATTATTATCATAGTCATATTTTTTCAAAACCAAAAATTATACTTATAGGTAACAGTAGCAATGTTAAACAAACACAATACAGTATAAATGCCACTTTACCAAAACATGTGCAAGCGAAACAATTGATTGATACGCTAAATGCACTACTGTAATAGAGAAAACATTCTAGGAGAAAACAGATGAAAAACCCTTTTGAAAGCGGTCAGATAAAAAACTATCTGCTTTTTTATGCAAGTGTAGTTGTTATCATGATACTTTTTTTTATAGCGACATCACTTTTTAATGAAGAAAAACAATATAAAGAAAAAAAGTTTAATACAGAAGTCAATGCTTCACAAAAAGCAAAACAAAAAGATATCAAGAAAGCTTTAAAGCCACAAACACATAATTTTAAGCTCTTGGAAAAAGCATATTAAAACTTTTTCCTACTCTTTGGTAACGATATAGAGCTGTTCATGTCCAAGACGTTTTAAGATATCCATAACCGAGACAAAATCCTGAAATCGTGACTCTTTGTCACTGCGAAGGACTACCGTCTGTTTTTTAGAAACAGCTGCAAGTTTTTGTTCTAAGAGAGCAAGACTAACCTTCTCTTTTTCAAAAAACATCTCACCTTTGGCATTTACATACACAGTGACTTCTTTTGTTGTATCTTCTTTATTTTTTGCTTTTGCATCTGGTAGATCAACAGGTATAACACCCTGTTTTATAAATGTAGCTGTTGTTAAAACCATAACAAGAAGAACAAGCATAATATCGATAAAGGGAATAACATTTATCTGATCAAAACGCTTAAAATGTTTTTTCTTACACTTAGACATTACTTTGTTTCTCTTCTTGTGCAACATCAAATTGAGTCAAAATACGTTCTACTTTTCGAAGCACTATAGTATAGGCAATAATAGCAGGCATAGCGACAAGCAAACCTGCTGCAGTTGCTTTGAGTGCAAGAGCTAGTCCCATCATGATTTTTTTTGCATCTACAGCACCTATATCACCCAAAGAGTAAAAAGTAATCATAATACCAACGACGGTACCCAAAAGTCCAACATAGGGTGCATTTGAACCAATTGCACTAATAACACTGATATTATCAGTAAGATCTAATTCTAAATTATCTCTATGCTTATAATCTTGTATACGAACACTTTTATAAAACATCATACGCTCTATAAAAAGCCATAAAGTTACTATACTCATTACTCCTAAAGTACCCATCACTCCATAATCAAGAGCTTTTTCTGCATATGCTATCATTAATGTTGATGTTTCCATTATTATCCCTGTATATCTTTAAATTTTAATTTTACGCTTGTTCCTGCATTTGGTGATGAATCAAAAATAAGTTCAATACTGTTTTCATCACAAAAACGTTTTACCATACTCAGACCAATTCCAAACCCTTGCATATCTCTGTTTGCCTGATAGTAATTATCAAAAATTGTCAAAAGTTCTACTTCATTCATTCCTATCCCATAATCTCTGATCACAAGCATATTCTTTTGCAGAACTATATCTATATCTTTTGAAGTTCCTGAATATTTTACCCCATTATCTATAAGGTTGTCAATAACTTTACAAAGCCCTATTTTATCCATAAAAAGTTCATTTTCTATTAATATAAGATGAAAATGGATATGAGGATATATTTTTTGTAAAAATGCTACACGTTCAGACAAAAGCTCATTGAGAAAAAAACGCTCTTTTATCACCTGCTTGGTCTGCATTTTTATAAGATAATCAAGTTCATTATAGCGTTGTTGCAGCATATTACAGGCATTTTGTATGCGCTGAACTCGTTTAAGATTTTTTTCATCCTGCATATTTTTTTGCAGCATTTGGGTATTTGTAGTAATAGTGCTAATTGGAAGATTTAATTCATGAAGTGTCTCTTTTGAAAGCATTTGAAGATTTTTAACATACTCTTCAAGTGGATCAACAGCAAGCTTGGAGATAAAAAAAGCACTTAAAAGAACGACAAGAAAGACGATAACCTCTAAAAAGATATAGTTTTTCATCTCCATGTTCATCAATGCATAATAAAAGAGTATAAAAAAAACACTCACTGTAAGGAGATAAAAAATAAAAATATTTATACGAAGGCTACGGAACAAGCTTGTATCCTATTCCGCGTATATTTTCAATAGTTAATTCAGGAAGCATCTGTTTGAGACGATTTATATAAACCCGAATAACACCTTCACTTCCGCTCTCTGCACTACTCCACAATTCACTTAAAATCAGCTCTTTTGGTACAGTTTCATTGTAATGTTTAAGAAAAAGAAGCAATAATCCATACTCTTTTTGAGATAACTCCAGATCTTTGCCTTTATAACGAATTGTTTTATGTAACTCATCATAACAGAGATCACCTCTGCATTCAATACTCTCTTTTTTGACTCTTCTTAAAAGCGCTTTTATACGCAATAACAATTCATCCATATCAAAAGGTTTTGTTATGTAATCATCGCCACCATTAATAAAACCATTTTCAAGACTCTCTTTGTCTTTTCGCGAAGTTAAAAAAATTGCCGCTGTCTTATCATCCGCTTCACGTAACTCTTTTAGCAGTGAAAGTCCATCGATCAAAGGAACATTGATATCCAAAAGATAGAGATCAAACTTCTCTTTATATGTTGCATCTAAAGCATCCTGCCCATTGAGACAATGAAAAACTTCATACGCTTCCTCTTCTAAAAGATCAACCAGTGTTTCTCCAAAGAGTACGTCATCTTCTAGAAGTAAGACTTTAGTCAACACTCTCAATAGCCCAGTTAATAGTCTCTCCTGCATATAAAGGTACAACATTGGAGTATGTCTCAGGGACAACAAAAGGACGTTTTTCCAGTGTCACCTCTTTAAATTCAGGACAAATTCCATAAATGCTTTGCGCATTATCACTCACAAAAGTTTGCAAATTATCTAATTTATCAAACTGTTCAAAGATCTCACAAAGAAGCTGCAATGCAATCGGTGCGGTAAATACACCTGCAGCACAACCACACGCCTCTTTTTTATATTTCGGATGTGGTGCAGAATCTGATCCAAACATAACTTTTGGGTGTGCATTCAGTGCAAGATCTAAAAGAGCATCCAAATCTTCCGGACGCTTTGCAATTGGTTTACAAAAATGATGCGGCATCATCATCCCACCAATAACATCATCTAAAGTCAAAAGAAGATGATGCACCGTAATAGTTGCATAAAGGTTAGGATATTTATCAAGCATCTCAACAGCTGCTTTTGTTGTAATATGCTCCATAACAATTTTCAGATCCGGAAAATTCTGCGCTAAAAGCTCATATATAGACATAAACTCAGCTTCACGGTCCATAACAAATCCATCCGTCTCACCATGAACACACAAAGGAATTCCAAGCTCACTCATAGCCTCAAGTGTTGGACGCATCTCTTCAATATCAAAAGAGCTCACACCCCCTTCAGAGTTTGTTGTAATCCCTGCAGGATAGAGTTTAATTGCAGTAATTTCTTCAGCGACATCAGTTAAAAATTTCTTATCATAGTTTTTATAAAACAGTGTCATATAAGGTTCAAAATAATCATTTGGAACAGCAGCCATAACACGTTCACGATAGGCTAAAACAGCCTCTTTTGTGTCAACAGGAGGAACAAGATTTGGCATTATGAGAGCACCACTGAAAGAGTATGCAGTAAGTGGAGCGATATTCTCAAGCATCACACCGTCACGTAGGTGTAGATGCATATCTAAGGGCATTAAAAGAGTATGCGTTTTCATCAAAAAATCCTTGAAGTATTAAAGTATTAATTAATGAGATTATAACAGACTTGCTATTAAATACCCCATAAATAGACATCAATAAAAGCGATAAACATTCCAATAAATGCTAAAGATTTATATAAATGACTTAACTTTATAAAAGGTTTGCCATCTATAAATATACCAAGCTGCACCGCAGAAACAATGAGAGATGAAAGTATAAAAAAGATAAATCCGACTAAAATAACCATATACCATGTTCCATGCACAAAACCATAAGCAACAAGTGCAACAGCTGCCACTGCAACAATAATGTTTTGAACAAGCATATTTATATTTGACTTTTCTTCTTTTTTATAAACACGTGCAATTTTAAAATATAAAAATGCCAATAATAATCCGAAATAAAATAACACTCTAATCCTTTTCTTCTACTAAAATATCTTCGCCTTTTGGCTTTGGTTTGGCAATGGAGAGAATGACCTCTTTTTCTACATTTTTTGCCACTTTCCCACTTGCGATCAACTCTAAAAGTTTATGTACTCTTTGTTCTTCAAGCTCTTTTTCTTTTAAAAACTGTTCATGACGCAATTGTTCATCATGTAACTGTTTCTTTAACTCTCTATTCTTTTTTGCATTCAGATAAAGTAAAACAAAAACTGCCAATACAAGCAACACGATTACACTGACAATATAAACTGTATACTGAATAGTCTCTTTCTGTGTATTTGCATCTATTGTAGATGTTTGAATCTTTGCTTGAAAATCACTTTGTGCTATATGTTTTTGTGTTTCAGCATTAATTTTTGCAATTTGAAGCTGATTTTCTGACTTTATTCTTTCGATCTCCACTTTAGCCTGCGCTTCTATCTTTGAAAGTTTGAGCTGATTTTCTCTCTCTTGCGCTTTATCTGCACTTTTATGTGCCAAAGAGTTTGGATTCACTCCTGTAATATTGGTAGTTTTAGGAGGGTTAAGCAGATGTATTCTATTGTGCTGTGATGATGTCCCTTCTCCACACCCTGTAAAAAACATAAAACCTGTAAAAATTAGTAAACTTGCTAAATATTTCATAAACCCTTCTCTTTATTGTAAATTTTCTTTTGCCTGTATAATTAAATCATTAATAGACTTTTCATATAACTCAGCTTCTGCTTTATCTGTTGATTCAAAACGTGTCACTAAAACCGGAGTTGTATTAGATGCACGAACAAGACCCCAGCCTTTTTCAAAGTTAATACGAACACCATCCACGGTAATAATATCTTTTATTTTTGGAAAATCAGCTGGAGGATTTTCTAAAAGTTCTTTAATTTTATCCATCAATTGAAATTTTTTATCCTCTGTCGTCTCAACTTTGATCTCTTCTGTAGAGTAAACTTTTGGCAGTTTTGCAAGCTCTCCGTCCAGATCTATCCCATCATGAACAAGCTCCAGCATACGCAAAGTTGCATAAATTGCATCATCATAACCAAAGTAACGATTTTTAAAGAAAATATGTCCACTTACTTCACAAGCAAGATCCGCATTTGTCTCTTTCATCTTTACTTTCAGATTTGAGTGCCCTGTTTTATACATAATAGCCTTGCATCCTCGACGCTCCAGCTCATCATACATCACCTGAGAACATTTCACCTCACCTATAACAGTTGGATGATCCATCTTCATAGAGTAAAGCAGTGCCATCATATCACCCTTAATGTTATTTTTATGTGTAAGCACTGCAATTCTGTCGGCATCTCCGTCATAAGCAAAAGCGATATCGCCCTCTTCTTCTAAAAGTTTTTTAACATCTTCAAGATTATGTTCAACGGAAGGATCGGGGTGATGATTTGGGAATGTTCCGTCAGGATCAACATAAAGACCTTTTGTTTTTAGATCCAGACGTTTAAAGATCTCCTCTGTTACAACACCCGCAACACCGTTACCACAATCATATACTATACGGCTATCCATCCCTTTTAGATGTTTAAATGCATCTACTATATAATCTATATAACGATTAACTGCATCGATCTTGATAACTTTACGCTCAGTTTTTACAGGCATCTCCATCGCTTCACACTCGCGACCAAGCGCATAAATATCATCTGAGAAAAATGGCAATGTATCTATGGTAATTTTAAAACCGTTATACTCACTCGGATTATGACTGCCTGTAATCATAACTGAAGCAGAAGGTGTTATACCGTTCCACTCATTATAGTTTGTAAAATAGTTTACAGGAGTAGGAACAAGCCCCATATCAAGAACAGTTTTCCCGCCGGCATTAAGCCCCTGTGTCAGATATTCAAAAAGAATTGGAGAGTGACTTCTAGCATCATAACCGACAGCTACATACGCACCTTCTATTCTATCAGCAAGTGCTCGTCCAATACGCACAACACTAGCTTCATTCAACTCTTTTTCATAAATACCACGTATATCATACTCTCTATAGATGCTCAAAAATTCTTCCTTAAAAATGATTTTTGATATAATACTATGAAATTGGTTAAAATATCTTATGTTTATTTTACTGTTTTTAGGGAATTTCAAAAGAATTTACAAATATAGTGCAAAAAAGTTTGATAATTCAAAATATTCAGCTATACTGTTGCCAAGTGAAAGATGAGGCGTGAATTCATCTTTAGTGTGATTTTTTGCTCTACTGCGTTAAAACCTCCTAAAGACTCTCCCAATATTTTGACACAATTTTATATAAAGGCTAGACAATGGCAGAATTAATGGACGGATCAGTAAAATGGTTCAATGATGAAAAAGGTTATGGTTTTATTCAACAAGACAATGGTGGTAAAGATGTATTTGTACACTTTCGTCAAGTAAATAATCCTCAAGGTGGAAGAGTTTCTCTTGCAGAAGGTCAAAGAGTAACTTTTGAAGTTGGTGAAGGTCAAAAAGGCCCACAAGCTGAGAACGTAACTCCACTTTAATTAGTACCTAAGCCCCATTTTTGGGGTTTAAAACACTCCAAACAACAACAACTTTTAAAAACTTCTCAAATTTTTACCAAATAAATACTTTTATACCTTTTCTTTTATGACTCTATAACACTCATTTGCGATCTCTAGCTCTTCATCTGTTTGAATTACAAGAACTTCTATATTTTTCAGTAAAGCATTCTGCATCACCGCATCTCGAAGTAGTTTTGAATGTTCTCCTATACCACCGCTAAAAACAATAGCATCAATATCTTCAAGTAAAACAATATAAGAACCTATATACTTTTGAATTCTTCGTACCATAATATTAAAAGCAATTTTGGCGTACTTATCTTCACGTGCTATAATCTTACGAAAATCATTTTCACCACAAAGACCTTTTAATCCGGACTCTTTGTTTAAAATATGTTCCACTTCTTCTCTACTTTTCCCCAATTTGTTTTGGAGATAGAGTACAATTGCAGCATCAAGATCTCCACAACGTGTTCCCATTACAAGACCTTCAAGTGGTGTAAACCCCATTGATGTATCAATACTTTTGCCATTTTTTACAGCACAGGCAGAAGCTCCATTACCAAGATGCAGTGTTATAATATTGAGCTGAGACAAAGTTTTGTTTAGCATTTTTGCGGCCTCTTTTGTCAAATAGGCATGCGAAGTACCATGAAATCCATAACGGCGAATACCCTCTTTTTCATAAAGTTCATAAGGCAATGCATAAAGATAAGCCTCTTCTTGCATTGTTGCATGAAATGCAGTATCAAATACAGCTACCTGTGGAATATGCGGAGCCTTTTTTACAGCTACTTCAATACCTTCAAGATTTGCAGGATTATGCAAAGGAGCCAGAGGAATAAGCTCTTTAATCGTTTCCATAACATCGCTGTCTATTAAAACACTCTCCTGTAAGTGCTCTGCTCCATGAACAACTCTGTGCCCTATTCCATCAAGAGAAGCAAAATCTATCTCCAAAGCTTCAAGTGCTTCACTGTGTGTTTGTACTGCTGCACCATCTTCACCGATTCTCTCAATTGTTTTACAAAAAAGCAACTCTTTGGAGGGATATGCAAAAACTTTACACTTTAGTGATGAACTTCCGGAGTTAAAAACTGCAATCTTTTTCATAGTTGTGCCGCCTGAATTGCTGTAATGGCTACGGTATTGACTATATCTTCTACCAAACAGCCACGACTCAAATCATTTACCGGTTTTTTAAGCCCTTGTAAAATCGGTCCAATAGCTATTGCCCCGCTGCTTCTTTGTACCGCTTTGTAGGTATTGTTTCCAGTATTGAGATCCGGAAAAATAAAAACTGTTGCTTCTCCTGCCACTTTTGAGTTTGGTAGTTTAATCTTGGCTACATCTTTATTTATCGCTGCATCATATTGAATAGGTCCTTCTACCAGTAGATCAGGCCGTTTTTCTTTGACAAGCCGTGTTGCTTCTCTGACTTTGTCCACATCAGCACCATGTCCGCTCTCTCCCGTTGAGTAAGAGAGCATTGCTATCTTTGGTGTAATTCCAAAAGTTTTTGCTGTATCTGCGGAAGCTATGGCAATATCAGCAAGTTCTTGCGCATTGGGATCTTCGTTAATAGCACAATCACCATAAACAAGAACTTTTGTCTCAAAACACATAAAAAAGAGACTTGAAACAATGGAAACATCCGGTTTGGTTTTAATAATCTGCAGTGCCGGACGCAGTGTATCTGCAGTTGAATGCACAGCTCCACTCACCATACCATCAGCATAGCCACATTCAACCATCATTGTCGCAAAATAAGAGAGGTGTGTCATAGCATCTTCTGCCTGTTTATATGACAATCCTTTATGTTTACGTTTTTGGTAAAGAAGTTCAACAAACTCATCAAAGTAAGGTGAGTTATGTTGATCAATAATCTTCGCCTGTGAAAGATTTAAACCCAAACGCATACTCCGCTCAAGCAATTCATCTTTACATCCAAGCAAAATTATCTCTGCAACACCACGATGTAAAATAATTTCAGCAGCTCGTAAAATTCGCTCATCCGAAGATTCTGGAAGTACAATAGTTTTTTTATGTTGATGCGCCATAGCAAAAAGTTTATAGGTAAACATCTGCGGCGTCATAATATCACTATAACTTCTGTGGATCTTCTCTTCAATTGTTTTAATATCTACACTGTTGTTAAACAGTCCCAGAGCCAGTGCAATTTTTCTCTCAGAGTTTACACGCAGTCTTGCACGTACTTCCACAATCTTCTTGGCGACATGAAAAGTATCTCCCTCTACAGAGAGTATAGGAATTTTAAAGCCGTCAAGTCCATCCAAGAGTTTTTGAATATTTGGATGTATAGACATATCAAAAGGAAAAACAATAGCAGAGATACTTGGATAGTTCTTTGAGTGGAGTGCTCCATAAAGTCCTAAAATTATCTCCGAACGATCCGCTGGAACAATAACAAGGTCATCTTCCTCTATTTTCTCTAAAAAATTATCAAGACTCAGTGCTGCAATTTTTACACTTCTGATTATTCGTAAGGGATCATTGACATCCAAAATAATATTTTTTGTTTGCAGCGTCTCTATAACATCTTCAAGGGTCGGAAGATTCAACTCTTCTATCTCTGAGAGTAAATAGCTTGTGTATGGTGTTTTTTGCAACATCTTCTGAAGAGGTGCAAAATTCTCTTGACTGACACGGTTTATGAAAGTTGCAAAGTGCTGAGATCCCATGGTACGTAAATAATCATTTTCAATAAGAACCTCTTTATAGATCTCACTGGCTGTTTTCTCTTTTGCATTCACTATATTGATATATGGCGATCCAAAATTTTGTGCAATTTTAATATTTAAGTCATGAGAAATTGTCGTTGTCAAAAATGATTTTCTAATTCCTTCACATAAAACAAAATCATACTGCTCTTCAAGCTTTTTAAACTTCTCTATCAAACTCTCAATCAGAAAGTTCTCCTTGCCCTGAGCTATAAATTCCTCAACTTCTGCTATATCATATCCGTAAGCATCCGCATACTGCATATCAAGCTTATAACGTTCTAAAATAAAATTAATATCACCATCTCGTACATTTTGTGAATAAATAATCGGACGGAAAAAAGCAACTCTATGCAAATTCCTTTTCAGGATCTCCATCATGCCCATAGAGACAAAAAGTGTCCCTGCATTCTTTTCCTGTGCCGCAATATAGAGTGATTTTATCTTCATCTT